>NZ_JBSGAI010000037.1:0-110860 GCF_053600695.1 Amycolatopsis sp. NPDC005003
GCGATCGCCGGCTACCTCCGCTGGCGCAACCGCCACTGCCACCCCAAGCGCCACTTCGCCGTCAACTCCAAGATCCGCCGACCGGATTACCTACCCAACGTTGCTTGATACGGCACTAGATCCGGGCCAGCTCCTCCAGGACGCCTCCGGCGGCGGCGATGTCCTCGGTCAGCGGCCGGTCGTCGAGGCTTTCGGACAGCACCGCGGCCGCCGCGTCGAAGGCGTCCCGGACCGGCAGCTCCACCAGGTCGGCCTCGCGCATCCGCAGGGCGCGGACCGCCGCCACCAGCTCGCACGCCAGCACTTGCTGGTAGGCCGCGCAGGCCGCGGTCGCCGCGCGGGCCGCCTGGGTGGAGAAGCTCGCGTGGTCCTCGATGCCGCGGGAGACGACCGCGGTGCCGAGCGTGGCCGGCAGGGCCGCCTGACGCAGCTCGGTCAGCGCGTCGTGCGCCACGTACTCCAGGATCATCACGCCCGAGCTGCCCGGCGGGCCCGCCGCCAGGAACGGCCGCAGCCCGGTGAACTCCGGCTCCACCAGGTCGCCGAGGCGGGCCACCGAGAGCTCCGCGACCTGGTGCACGGTCGCCCGCGCCTGGTCGAGCGCCGTCGACACGTACGCGGTGTGGAAGTGCGCGTGGTGGTAGGCGTCGTTGTGGACGGTCGAGATCATCGGGTTCTCGGTGCTCGCGTTGATCTCGACCGCGAGCACGTCCCGCAGGTAGTGGATCGCGTCCAGCGCCGGGCCCTGGACCTGCGGGAACGCCCGCAGCCCGAACGGGTCCTGGATCCGCCGCCCCGGCTTCGGCGTCTGGTGCATGCCCAGCAGCCGCCGCATCTCGGCCGCGCAGGCCACCTGTCCGGCGTGCGGACGCGCTTCGTGCACCGGCGTCGCGTACGCCTCGGGGTTGCCGTCCAGGGCGACGTACGTCAGCGCGGCGACGGCGTGGCTCGCGCGGGTCAGCGTGTCCAGCCGCATCGCCGCGAGGGTCGCTTCGGCGAGCGTCGCGGCGTTGCTGCTCATGAACGCCAGCGCGTCGCCCGCGCGCACCGGCACCGGCGGCACGTGCCCGGTGACCCACGGCCGTTCGCCGGTGAGCGCCAGCGCCGTCTCGGCCAGCGGGGCCAGGTCGCCGGTGCCGATCGCGCCGAGCCGGTGCACCAGCGGCAACGCGCCGGTGCGGACCGCTTCGGCCAGCGCGCCGATCAGCTCGGGGCTGATCCCCGACCGGCCGGACAGCAGCTGGTTGAGCCGGATCAGCAGCATCGCCCGGACCTGGCCGGGCGGCAGTTCGTCGCCGCTGCCGCCCGCGTGGCTGCGCAGCAGCCGCAGGCCGTGCTCCACGGAGCTTTCGACGGTGTCGTCCTTGTTGGCCCCGACGCCGGTGGTCCGGCCGTAGACCACCCGCCGCGTGCTCAGTTCTTCGGCGAGCTTCCACGCGTGCTCGGCGCCCCGCAGCGCGGCGATCGAGACGTCGATGCCCAGCGGGCCCTCGGTGCGCGCCGCGGTCACGACGTCCGCGCAGCGCAGGGTCCGGCCGTCCACTCGGATCAACGGCAGCCTCCTTCCGACTGCCCTCACTATGCGGCTAGGGCGACGGCGGCTGCCAGGGCGGTACCGGCCAGTCCCAGTGCGGGACCGGTTCGTGCAGGTTCGGCTCGGCGCCGGGCGCGGAGAAGATCACGGCCAGGCGGCTGCCCCACTCGAGGTAGCCGGCGAAGGCGGCGCGGAACTCGGGGTCGCCGGGCAGGCCGGCCTCGTCGGCGGCGTCGAGCAGCAGGTTCACCCACCGGCGGCGCTGCTGCTCGGTGATCCCGCGGCCGAGGTGGCGGCCGATCATGCGGGCGTGCCCGCCGTGGCTCGCGGAGTACTCGGCCGGCCCGCCGAAGACCTCGCCCAGCCAGACGGCGACGTGCTCGGCGTGGTGCGGGTCCATGTCGCGGAAGACCGGTTCGAGCAGCGGATCTTCGAGGACGTGGCCGTAGAAGACGGTCAGCAGCTTCACGAGGGCCTCGTGGCCGCCGGCCCATTCGTAGAGGGTCGGCGTGGTTTTTGGCACGATCACCCGCATCAGGCAACCAGTGGTGCCCCGGGCGGGCAACCACGTACTTTCCGGTGCGTAGGGGAGCGGGGATGAAGCGGTACCACTGCGCGACGGAGCTGGCGGTCGACCTGATCGGCGGCAAGTGGAAGCCGGTGATCCTGGCCCACCTGAAGGAGGGCGCCCACCGCTACGGCGAGCTGCGCCGCCGGATGCCGGGGGTGAGCGAGAAGATGCTGACCCAGCAGCTGCGCGAGCTGGCGGCGGACGGCCTCGTCCGCCGCGAGGAGTTCGACGGCCGCGTCCCGCACGTCGAGTACCACCTGACCGAGGTGGGGGAGGAGCTGCGCCCGGCGCTGACCGCGCTGTACGAGTGGGGCGAGCGCCGCGCGGCGGAGCGGGGCATCACCTTCGACCCGGCCTGACCCAAGCGCCCCACGGCGGCCTTGGTTGGGTTGGACCGGCACTGCGGCGCGAAGCGCACCGAAAGCCACCTCGGGTCAGGCGGGATCAGTCTCGTCGAGGCGGCGCTCCAGCGCGTCCAGCCGCTCGGACCAGAAGCGGCGGTAGGGCGCCAGCCAGGCGTCGACCTCGGCCAGCGGCTCCGGGCGCAGCGCGTAGCACCGCCGCTGCGCCGCCACCCGGACCGTCACCAGCCCGGCCTCCCGCAGCACCCGCAGGTGCTTGGACACCGCCGGCTGGCTGAGGGACAGCTCGCCGACCAGCTCGCCGACCGAGCGCTCGCCGTCGCGCAGCAGGTCGAGGATGGTCCGGCGCCGCGGCTCGGCGAGGACGTCGAAAGTCTGCATCACCCCTGAAATGTGCGCCGCCGGGCATATTGCTGTCAAGGAATGTGGATCTGTCGTGGTCTGAACCATTGACCTAGTGGTCTAGTCCACTTACGGTAAGTGTGGTTCCCACCACTCCGGCACCGACGCCGTGGGTAATTCCCCGGGAGGGAGAACACATGTCCCGTTTCCGCAGGAAGAGCTTCTCAGCGCTGCTGGCCGTGGCGGCCGCCGCGGGCCTCGTCGCGGGCGGCGCGCCGGCTCCGGTGGCCACCGCCGCGACTGTCACCGCGCAAGCCTCCGTCGGCAAGGTGGTCGGCTACTTCACCGAGTGGGGGGTCTACGACCGCAATTACCACGTCAAGAACATCGAGACGTCGGGCTCGGCGGGCAAGCTGACCCACATCAACTACGCCTTCGGCAACGTGACGAACGGTGGCTGCGCGATCGGCGACGCCTACGCCGACTACCAGAAGACCTACGACGCCGCGGGCAGCGTCGACGGCGTCGCCGACACCTGGGACCAGCCCCTCGCCGGCAGCTTCAACCAGCTCAAGAAGCTCAAGGCCAAGCACCCGGGCCTGAAGGTCCTCTGGTCCTTCGGCGGCTGGACCTGGTCCGGTGGCTTCGGGCAGGCCGCGAAGAACCCGGCCGCGTTCGCGAACTCCTGCTACAACCTGGTCAACGACCCGCGCTGGGCCGGCGTCTTCGACGGCATCGACATCGACTGGGAGTACCCGAACGCCTGTGGCCTGAGCTGCGACACCAGCGGCGCGGCGGCGTTCAAGAACCTCCTGCAGGCCTTGCGCGCCAAGTTCGGCTCGAAGCTGGTCACCGCGGCGATCACCGCCGATGGCACGAGCGGCGGCAAGATCGACGCGGCCGACTACGGCGGCGCGGCCCAGTACGTCGACTGGTACAACGTGATGACCTACGACTACTTCGGCGCGTGGGCGGCCCAGGGCCCGACGGCCCCGCACTCCCCGCTGACGTCGTACTCGGGCATCCCGACGGCCGGCTTCTACTCCGACGCCGCGATCCAGAAGCTCAAGAGCAAGGGCGTCCCGGCGAGCAAGCTGCTGCTGGGCATCGGGTTCTACGGCCGCGGCTGGACCGGCGTCACGCAGAGCGCCCCGGGCGGCACGGCCACCGGCCCGGCACCCGGCAAGTACGAGCAGGGCATCGAGGACTACAAGGTGCTCAAGACGTCCTGCCCGTCGACCGGCACGGTCGCCGGCACCGCGTACGCCAAGTGCGGCGGCAACTGGTGGAGCTACGACACCCCGGCGACCATCGCGGGCAAGATTTCCTACGCCAGGACCCAGGGCCTGGGCGGCGCGATGTTCTGGGAGCTCTCGGGTGACACCACGAACGGCGAGCTGATCACCGCCGTCGCGAAGTAGCACAGCGCGTGCGGGGGCACCGGCAGATCTTGTCGGTGCCCCCGTTTACTGTCGTCCGCGTGAAGTTCAGCGGATTCGGCGAGTACGCCGTCGATTTCTTCGACGGCCTGGTGGAGGACAACTCCAAGCCCTACTGGGACGACCACGTCGAGACCTACAAGTCCGACGTCCGGGCGCCGATGGAGGCGCTGCTGGCCGAGCTCGCTCCCGAGTTCGGCGACGGCTTCGGCGAGCCCAAGGTGTTCCGCCCCTACCGCGACGTCCGGTTCGCCAAGGACAAGACGCCGTACAAGACCCACTGCGGCGGGGTGATCGAGCAGGGCCGCGGCGGCGGGGCCTACTACGTCGAGGTCGGGCCGGAGGGCCTGCGCGTCGGCGGCGGCTGCTTCCACCTCGCGTCCGACCAGATCGCCCGGTTCCGCGCGGCGGTCGACACGGACCTGCACGGCGAAGCGCTGCAGAAGATCCTCGCCAAGCTGGAGCGCACGGGCTGGGAGGTCAAGGGCGACCGCCTGAAGTCGAAGCCGCGCGGCTTCGCCGAGGATCACCCGCGCCTGGACCTGCTGCGCTACCGCTCGGTGTACGCCGTGCGCGGCTGGGAGCCCGACGACGTCCTGCACGAGCGGGGCGCCTTCGACCGCGTCCGCAAGGCCTGGCGGCAGCTGCGCGAGTTCAACGAGTGGGCCCGTGACCGGGTCGGCCCCAGCGAAAAGCCGCGTCGCCGAGGGTGACTGAGGCGACAGGTTTCTGAACATCTTCTTGAACATTCGGGATCGGTACAGACGAACGCGGCAAGAGGGTCTACCCTATGTGGACGTGAGCCGACGCGCGAAGATCGTTTGTACCCTGGGCCCAGCCACCGCGACCCCGGAGAAGATGCGGGCCCTGGTGGATGCCGGTATGGACGTGGCCAGAATGAACTTCAGCCACGGCAGCCACAGCGACCACAAGCAGGTCTACGACCTGATCCGGGCCGCTGCCGCGGAGAGCGGGCGGGCGGTGGGCATCCTCGCCGACCTGCAGGGCCCGAAGATCCGCCTGGGCACGTTCGCCGGCGGGCCGGTCGAGTGGCACAACGGCGACGTCGTCCGGATCACCGTCGAGGACGTCGCGGGCACCCACGACCGGGTCTCGACCACCTACAAGGGCCTGGCCAAGGACGCCAAGCCCGGCGACCGCCTGCTCGTCGACGACGGCAAGGTCGGCCTGGTGGTCAAGGGCGTCGAAGGCCCGGACGTGGTCTGCGAGGTCACCGAGGGCGGGCCGGTCAGCAACAACAAGGGCGTCTCCCTGCCCGGCATGGACGTCTCGGTGCCGGCGCTGTCCGACAAGGACATCGAGGACCTCGAGTTCGCGCTGGAGCTGGGCGTCGACTTCATCGCCCTGTCCTTCGTCCGCTCGCCGGCCGACATCGACCTGGTCCACCAGGTGATGGACCGCGTCGGCAAGGGACGGCTGCCGGTCGTCGCCAAGATCGAGAAGCCCGAGGCCGTCTACAACCTCGAGGCCATCGTGCTGGCTTTCGACGCGGTGATGGTCGCCCGTGGTGACCTCGGCGTCGAGCTGCCGCTGGAGCAGGTCCCGCTGGTGCAGAAGCGCGCCATCCAGATCTGCCGCGAGAACGCGAAGCCGGTCATCGTCGCGACGCAGATGCTCGAGTCGATGATCAACAACTCCCGGCCGACCCGCGCCGAGGCCTCCGACGTCGCCAACGCGGTGCTCGACGGCGCCGACGCGCTGATGCTGTCCGGCGAGACCTCGGTCGGCCGGTACGCGATCGAGGTCGTGGAGACGATGGGCCGGATCATCGAGGCGGTCGAGACCGACTCGCCGATCGTGCCGCCGCTGACGCACGTCCCGCGCACCAAGCGCGGCGTCATCTCCTACGCCGCCCGCGACATCGGCGAGCGGCTGAACGCGAAGGCGCTGGTCGCGTTCACGCAGTCCGGCGACACCGTGCGCCGCCTGGCCCGGCTGCACACCCGGCTGCCGCTGCTGGCGTTCACGCCGGAGGAGAGCGTGCGCAGCCAGCTCTCGATGACCTGGGGCACGACCACCCGGATCGTGCCGTTCGTGGACTCGACCGACCAGATGATCCAGCAGGTCGACCACGCGATGCTCGAGATGGGCAAGTACCAGAAGGGCGACCTGGTCGTCATCGTGGCCGGTTCCCCGCCGGGCACCGTCGGGTCGACCAACCTGATCCGCGTCCACCGGCTCGGTGAAGACGACCACGCTTGAGAGACCGACCGCTCAGTATGCACGTAGGGTCCTGGTCATGACTGAAATGGCCAGGACGGCCGCCACCGAACCGGAGCTCCCCGGTGGCGGCCAGCCGGTGCTCGACCGCCTGATCGCGCTGCTCGACCTCGAGAAGATCGAAGAGAACATCTTCCGCGGCGTCTCGCCCGCCCACTCGCCGGTGCGGGTGTTCGGCGGGCAGGTCGCCGGCCAGGCGCTGGTCGCGGCCGGGCGCACGGTGCCCGAGGAGCGCCGGGTGCACTCGCTGCACGCGTACTTCATCCGCGGCGGCGACCCCAGCGTGCCGATCGTCTACGAGGTCGACCGGATCCGCGACGGCCGGTCGTTCACCACCCGCCGGGTGGTGGCGATCCAGCACGGCAAGGCGATCTTCTCGCTCTCGGCGTCGTTCCAGACCGACGAACCGGGCATCGAGCACGCCGAAACCATGCCGGCGGGGGTGCCGGCGCCGGAGACGCTGCCGACGCTGATGGAACGCGCCGAGGGGTATGCGATCGGCGCCCACGCCCGGCCGCGGCCGATCGACCTCCGGTACGTCAACGAGCCGCCGTGGGTCACCCGCGAGACCGGCGAGCGGCCCGCGCGCAACCAGGTGTGGATGCGCGCCGACGGGAAACTGCCGGACCAGCAGCTGCTGCACGTCTGCGTGCTGACCTACGCCTCGGACATGACGCTGCTGGACTCGGTGCTCGCGCGCCACGGCGTCTACTGGGACACCGACAAGGTGCTCGGGGCCAGCCTCGACCACGCGCTGTGGTTCCACCGGCCGTTCCGGGCGGACGAGTGGTTCCTCTACGACAGCGCCTCGCCGACGGCGTCCGGCGCCCGCGGCCTGGCCACCGGCCGGTTCTTCGCCCAGGACGGCACGCTGATCGCGACGGTCGTCCAAGAAGGACTCCTGCGCGTCCTGTGAAGTTCGCCGGGAAATCACCCTCCCGGGCGATGAATAGGTCGAATATCCGTCGCCGGAAAAGGGCATTCGGCCCGGGTGAGGGGGCCGGGACCGATCGGGGGACGGCCCCGGACCCCTCCGTGTGATGATCGCGCGGCACTCCGCCCGATCATCGTCTACCCTGCTCAGAGGCCAGTCGAAGCCACGGCTGGCCGACTGTCAGGCGCCCGGTGCAGTGCAGGGTGCGAGGATACAAGAGCATTCTGCAAATTGCAGATCCGGCGCCCGGAATCGTCTCTCGTTAATGCTCCACCGACTCCGCGCCCGGATGGTTGGATACAGCTAGCACTCGACATCCGGAGGTGCCGCGATGGCAAGGGGACAGAGCCCCACGGTTCGCCGCCGGAGGCTGGCGGGGGAGCTGCGCCGGCTCCGCGAGGCCGCCGACCTCACCATCGACGAGGTGGGTGAGAAGCTCGAGTGCTCGGCCTCGAAGATCAGCCGCATCGAGACCGGCCACGTCGGCGTCACCCCGCGTGACGCCCGGGACATGCTGGCCCTCTACGGCATCATGGGCGACGAGCAGGAGGCGCTCGTCCAGCTGGCCAGGGAGGCCCGCAAGCGCGGCTGGTGGCACGCGTACAACGAGGTCTTCACCGGCACCTTCGTCGGGCTCGAAGCCGACGCCAGCTCGCTGCGCGCGTTCCAGGCGCTGCTGGTGCCCGGGCTGCTGCAGACCGAGCGGTACGCCCGCGCGGTGATCCGCGCGCTGCGGCCGGACGCCGAGGAAGCCGAGATCCGCCGCCGGGTGGCCGCCCGGATGGCCCGCCAGGAGCTGCTGTCCGAGACCCCGCCGCCGGAGTACTGGGCGGTGATGGACGAGGCCGTGCTGCGCCGCGTGGTCGACAGCCCCGAAGTGATGGCCGAGCAGCTCTACCGGATGGTCTCCGTCGCCGAGAAGCCGAACGTGACCGTGCAGGTCGTGCCGTTCGGGGCCGGCGCACACCCCGGCATGGAAGGCCCCTTCCTCATCATGGGCTTCCCCGAGCAGGCCGACCCGGACGTCGTCTACGTCGACGACAGCACGTCCAGCGGGCTTTACCTGGAGGAACCCACAGACGTGCGGCGCTACGGGCTGATGTTCGACCATCTGCGCGCCGCCGCACTGAAACCGGACGACTCGGTGGACCTCATCGCCGAGGCGGCCGGACGGTTCGCCGAACAGGCGGCCGTACCGGGTCCGGTGCACCATCCGGAACCGAGGAAACAGTAAGGGAGTGGGGACCATGGAAGCAGAACTCTCCGGGGCGCGGTGGCGCAAGAGCAGCCACAGCGGCGGCGGCAACGACTGCGTCGAGGTCGCGTTCGTCGACGGCGGTGCCGCGGTGCGCGACTCGAAGGACCCCGAAGGGGGTGCGTTCCGCCTGCCCGCGTCGGGTTGGCAGGGGCTGCTGGCCGCGGTGCGGACCGGCGGCCCGGCGCTCGGCTGAGTCTGCCTGGAGAAGACCCCTTACCCCCGCCGAGCTGGGCTCGGCCGGGAGTAAGGGGTCTTTTTGTGCCCAGCCCTACGTGATCACCCGATGCCCGGGGTGCGCCCTCAGGACGAACCTGAGTGCTACCAACCGGAGAGACAGGGGAACACGATGCACAGCGATCTGATGCTCGACGCAGTCCGTGCCGAAGCGGCGTACCGGGCCGAGGAACTGCGGAAGGCCGGGCGCAGCGCCTGGGCCGCCCGCGCCCGCCGCGCCGCCCGCCACTTCAGGGCCGCGAGGACGGATGTCGAGGTACCGGCGCAGCAGCGCCGGGAGGCCACCCGGGCGACCGCCGAGACCGCCCGGTAGGGGCGGCGGGATGGTGTCAATGGCGATAAGCGGTCGGAAACCGGCAGCGACACCTGGGGCTTTGCCCCAGGTCGGGGGCTTCGCCACCCGAACCCCTGAAAAACTGTCGGGGGCGTGAGCAACAATGCTCCTCGTGCCCCGACTCGGCTCCGGAATCCCGCTCGTCGCCCGTACCCACGAGATGCGGCGGCTCCGCGCCGCCTTCGCCAGGGCTGAACGTGGCGAAGCCGGCGCGGTGCTGCTCTCGGGGGACGCCGGGGTCGGCAAGACCCGGCTGCTGACCGCGCTCGGCGAGCACGTCGACGCCTGCGGTGCGCTGGTGCTCACCGGCCGCTGCATCGACGTCCGCGAAGGCGGTCTTCCTTATCTACCGTTCGCCGAGGCGCTCGCCCCCCTCGGCGCGGCCACGGACGCGGTGATCGCGGCCGCGGTGCGGGCCCGGCCCGCGCTCGGGCGGCTGCTGCCGCAGGGGCAGGGGCTGGAGGAGCCCCGGGCGGCCGAACACCCGCCGATGACCTCCAACGACCGGGAAACCATGGTGCGTCCCCGGCCGGAGCAGGATCTCGGTCAGCTGCAGTTGTTCGACGCGGTACTGGGGGTGCTGACCGAGATCGCCCAGGCGCGCCCGGTGGTGATCCTGCTCGAGGATCTCCACTGGGCCGACGCCTCGACCCGCAACCTGCTGTCCTTCCTGCTCAGCCGCCTGCGGGCACAGCGGCTGCTGGTCGTGGGCAGCTACCGCGAGGAGGACGTGCACCGGCGGCACCCGCTGCGCGGCCTGCTCGCGGAGCTGGTCCGGCTCGCCACGGTCGAGCGCGTCGACCTGCAGCCCTTCGGCGCGGGCGACGCGCGCAGGTTCGTCGAGGCGCTGGCCGACGAGCCGCTGCCGGCGAACGTCGTCGCCGACATCGTCAGCCGCTCCCAGGGCAACCCGTTCTTCGCCGAGGAGCTGCTCGCCACCAAGACCGAGTGCAACGACCTGCCCGCGGGGCTGGCCGAGGTGCTGCTGTCCCGGCTCGAGCGGCTCTCGCCGGACGCCCGCCGGGTGGTCCGGGTGCTCTCGGTGGCCACCGAGCCGGTGATGCACGCCGCGCTCGCCGCGGTCTGCGGGCTGGAGGAGCTGGAGCTCGACGAGGCGCTGCGCGAGGCCGTCCAGCACCACGTGCTGGTGGTGCTCTCGGACGGCTCGTACACGTTCCGGCACGCCTTGCTGCAGGAAGCGGTGTACGGCGACCTGCTGCCAGGGGAGCGGTCGCGCACGCACGCGGCGTACGCGGCGCGGATCAAGGCGCGGCCCCAGGGCCGCGGCCACGACGCCAAGCTGGCCTACCACTCGATGCAGAGCAGCGATCTGGCCACCGCGCTGCCGGCCTTCCTGCGCGCGATGGACGAGGCCGAGAAGCTCGGCGCGCCCGGGTCGGCGCTGCAGCACGTCGAACAGGCGCTGTCCATCTGGGACGCCGTCGGCCCGGCCGACCGGCCCGACGGGTTCGACGAGCTCCGGCTGCTGTACGAGGCGTCGTACTTCGCGGGGACGTCCGGCGAGCCCGAGCGGGCCGCCGCGTTCGCCCGCTCGGCCACCCAGGCGCTGACGGCGGACATCCCGAACGACCGCGCCGCGAAGGTGTGGCGGCGGCTGGCGGACGCGCTGCTCGCCCTGGAGGGCACACTCGACGAGGCGGTCGCCGCCATCGACCGGGCGTGGGACCTGGTGAAGGACACCGAACCCAGCTCGGCGCGCGCCTGGGTGCTGGCCAGCCGCGCCGGGTTCCTCCGCATCCTCGACCAGCCCGAGGCGGCGCTCGACAGCGCGCTCACCGCGGTCGCCGACGCGCAGGCCGTGGGCGCGACCGGAGCCGAGGCGTCGGCGCTGGTCACCCTGGGCACGCTGGCCGATTCGCGGGGCGACGCCGCCGAAGCCCGGGAGCGGCTGCGCCAGGCCCAACGCAAGGCGCGCGACGTGGGCGCGTACAACACCGAGATCCGCGCGACCTACTTCCTCGCGCTGAGCCACGACGACCACGGCGACTTCGCCGAAGCGCTGGAGCACGCCTCGCACGGCGTCGCCCGCGCCGAAGAAACCGGGCTGAGCTGGAGCGTCTACGGGCTGGAGCTGCGGGCGCGGCAGCTGATGCTGCGCTACCTGATGGGCGACTGGCCCGACGAGAGCGCCGGCCGCGCCGGGCGCGGGGTGTCCAGCGCGGTCGCCGCGCGCATCCTGGCCATCTGGTCGCTGTTCGTCGTCGCCCGCGGCCGGCTCGGCGAGGCCGAAAAGCTGCTCGGCGGGCTGCGGCAGCACTGGACGGCGGACATGCAGATCCCGCTGTCGGCCGGCACCGCCGGAATCGAGCTGGCGTACTGGCGGGGCGAGTACGCCGGCGCCGTCCGCCAGGCCGAAGACCTGGTCGGCTGGCTGGAACGGATCGAATCCGGCCTGCTGGCCGGCATCCGGGTGGCCGCGCTCGGCGTGTCCGCCGCGGCCAAGCTGGCCGCCGGCGCCCGCCTGCACGGCGACCAGGCCGCGGCCGAAGCCGCGGTGGCGGCGGGCGAGCGGCTGCTGGCGCACGGGCGGATGTGCTCGGTCGTCGGGCAGCCGCGGTCGGGGCAGCTGGGTCCCGAGGGCCGCGCGTGGCTGGCCCGCCTGGCGGCGGCGGAAGCCTGCCTGTCCGGCGGGGGCGACCCGGACAAGTGGGCGGCCGCGGCGGCGGCGTTCGGCTACGGCGCCGTCTACGAGCAGGCGATCTGCCGCTGGCACGAGGCCGAAGCCCGGCTGGCGGCGGACGCGGACGCGGGCACGTCCCTCGAAGCGGCCCACGAGGTGGCGGTCCGGCTGGGCGCGGTCCCGCTGCGCGACGCGGTCCGCGACCTCGCGCACCGCGCCCGCGTCGAGCTGGCGGGTGTCGAACCGGCGGCCCCGGCCCGCACGGTCACCGACCCGCTCACCGACCGCGAGCGGGACGTCCTGGAGCGCGTCGCACTGGGCCGCACGAACCGCCAGGTCGGCGAAGAGCTCTACATCAGCGAAAAAACGGTGAGCGTCCACCTTTCCCGCGTGATGGCCAAGCTGGGCGCCAGCCGCCGCGCGGAAGCGGTCGCCATCGCCTACGACCGCGGCCTCCTCACCGCCCCCACCGCCGAACACGCGTAACCAAGCGGCCGGTTCGCGTACCGGAAGGGTCGGTTCGCGTACCCAGAGGGTCGGATGGTGAACCGACCCTCCAGGTACGCAAGCCGACTGTCCAGGTACGCGAACCGACCGGCCGGGTACGTCAGCGGGGGAGGCGGCGGAGGGCTTTGAGGCCGAACGTCATGCCTCGGGACCAGAGGGAGCCGGGGACCGCGCGGGGTGGGCGGAGGGCGAGGCCGCGCTGGAGGGCGATCGACTGGGACTCCGTGTACTTGAGCAGGCCCTCGGCGCCGTTGCGGCGGCCGACGCCGGAGTCCTTCATCCCGCCCATCGGCACTCCGACGCTGCCGAACGTCGCCGCGTAGCCCTCGTTCACGTTGACCGTCCCGGCCTTGAGCCGGGCCGCGACCTCCCAGCCCGCGCGGCCGTTGCGGGACCAGACGCTGGCGTTGAGCCCGAACGGCGTGTCGTTGGCCCGCTCGATGGCGTCGGTGACGTCGGTGTAGCCGTAGATCGACACGACCGGCCCGAACGTCTCCTCCGCGAACGGCAGCATGTCCGGGGTGACGCCGGACAGCACCGTCGGCTCGTAGAACAGCGGCCCGAGGTCCGGCCGCGCGCGGCCACCGGTGAGCACCGAAGCGCCCTTCGCGCGGGCGTCCTCGACGTGCGCCGACACCGCCGCGAGCTGCTCTTCCGACGTCAGCGACCCCATCTGGGCGTGGTAGTCCAAGGCGCCGCCGAGCCGCAACGCCGCGGTCCGGGCGACGAACGCCCGGGTGAACTCGTCGCGGATGTCCTCGTGGACGTAGATCCGCTCGACCGACACGCACAGCTGGCCCGCCGAGGAGAAGCACGCGGTCACCGCGCCCGTCGCGGCCTTCGCGACGTCGGCGTCGGGCAGCACGACCATCGGGTTCTTGCCGCCGAGTTCCAGCGAGTACGACGTCAGCCGCTTCGCCACCTGGCCGGCCAGCTCCTTGCCGGTCGGCGTGGAGCCGGTGAAGCAGAGGTAGTCCGACTCCTCGACCAGCGCGGTGCCGATCTTCGAGCCCCGGCCGAGCACGATCTGCCACGTCCCGGCGGGCAGCCCGGCCTCCTCGGCCAGTTCGTGCAGCCACAGCGCCGAAAGCGCGGTCTGGTTGTCCGGCTTCTGCACCACGGCGTTCCCCGCGGCCAGCGCCGGCAGGACGTCCATCGCGGTCAGGGCCAGGGGGTAGTTCCACGGCGAGATGATCCCGACGACGCCCTTGGGGTGGCGGACCTCGCCCGCGCGGGTCAGCCCGGGGACGACGCCGGCGACCCGGCGGGGCGCGAGGATCTTCGGCGCGTGCTTGCCGTAGTAGGCCGCCACCAGCGCGGTCGCGCTGACCTCGTCGAACGCGTCGAGCCGGGCCTTGCCGGCTTCGACCTGGATCAGGTCGAGCGCTTCGTCCTGCCGCGCGAGCACCAGGTCGTGCAGGCGGGTGAGGACGCGGGCGCGCTCGGCGGGGGAGTGGTCCGCCCACGCCCGCTGGGCCGTGCGCGCGCCGGCGAACACCGCGCGGACGTCGGCGTCGGTCGCCTGCGGCAGCGTCGCGATCGGCAGCCCGGTGAACGGCGCCCGCATCCGGATCGGCGCCGAGTCCGCGCCGCCCGTCACCCGGGCGACGAGCTGGGCCGCCCGCGCGGCGCCGGGTGCTCCGGCGACGCCGCCGACGGTCGGCGGCAACGTGGTGTCTTCGACTGCGTTCGCGGGGGTCGTGCTGGTCATGACGTCTCCGTTCCGGCGGAGTCCGCGCGACGTCGCGCAGGGGTTACCGACGAGTACACCATACCGTCGGTACGTCAGCTGTCCAGCGTGATGTGAATCAGATTCACGTATTGGGCGGGTGCAGCGGCGGCAGCTGGTAGTTCGGCTCGGTCGGGTCCTGCTGCTGCCCCGGGTGCTGCTGGGCCTGCGTCGCGCCGCCGTAGGGATCGGCGGGCTGCTGCGCCGGGAACGGCTGCGACGCCGGGCCGCCGTAGGAGGGCGGCTGCGGGCCGGTCTGCGGCGGCGTCTGCGCGGGGAACGGCTGCGACGGCGGATATCCCGGGTGCGGCTGCGCCGCATAAGGCTGGGCGACCTGCTGCGGCGGCGGCACCGGGTACGGCCGGGACTGCTGCTGGTACGGCCCCGGTGGCGCGACGGCCGCAGCCGCGGCGGGTGCCTGCCGCCCGGCCAGCGCCGCGGACACCAGCACCAGCACCGCGACGATCCCGCCGCCGATCACCAGCCAGAACCCGAGCCCGGTCGCGTAGTGCGACTTGATCGTCCCTTCCTCGGTCTCGTAGGTGAGGGTCGCCGACACGTCCATGCCGAGCATCCACACCGCCGCGGCCACTCCGGCGCCGCCCGCGACCAAGGCCGTCCGGGCGCCCGAACGCACGCCGGGGCGTGCCGAGCGGCGCGCTCCGGCGAACGCCAGCCCGGCGCCGGTCAGCAGCACCACCGCGCCGGCGGTGAGCGGGATGCCGTACCGCGCGACATGGGTGCTGTCGTAGAACTTCTTCGCCTCGCCGGTGGGCTCGACGGCGAAGGAGCGCGACCAGGCGCTGACCGTCTGGTCGCTCTCGGTCTTGCCGTCCACCACCTGCTCGAAGGACGTCTGCGGCAGGAACGACCCGGTGATCACCAGCACCGCGGCGAGCACGCCGAGGATCCCGGCGAACAGCCGGAAGAGTGCGCCCGGGTCGGCCGGCGGCGCGGGCGGCGGGCCGTAGGAGTACGGGTACGGGGCGGCGGTCATCGGAACTCCCCTCGTTCGGAGGGGATTGGACCACGAAATCCGCCTGCGGATAAGGGGCAAAGCACCCTGGTGGCGCTTCGCTGGTCAGCTCGGCGCAGCGGTGGCGTCCTGGTAGAGCAGGACGGCGATGCGCTTCCACTCGTCGAGGAGCTGCCGCCGCCGGTTCGGGTCGCCGCCGAGCTCGGCGTCCAGCGCGAGCCCGCGGGTGAGGTTCACGGTGAGCCAGAACAGCAGTTCCGCGCGTTCCGGCGGGAGTTCGCCCGCCACCTGGGTGACGTGCTCGAGCGTGGCGCGGCCGAGCGCGCGGTCGACCGGGCGGATGGCCGCGCGCAGCTCGGGGTCGGTGCGGGCGGCCACCCACAGCTCGGTGACGGCGGTCGAGAGCGTGCCGGAGTAGCCGGCCCACAGCAGGTCGATCGCCGCGGCCACCCCGCTGCCGCCGCCCGGCAGGTCTTCGAGCGAGGCCGCGAGCTGCCGGCGCAGCTTCGTCGTCAGGTGCTCGACCGCGGCGGCCATCAGCTCGGCCTTCGTGGTGAAGTGGTGCTGCACCGCGCCTTTCGACACGCCGGCGCGGGCGCAGATCTCCTGCACCGACGTGCGCGCGTAGCCGACCTCGACCAGGCAGTCGATGGTCGCGTCAAGCAGTGCCGTGCGGGTCTGCTCGCGCCGCTGCGCCTGGGTCCGGTGCGCCGTTTCGGTCACCGCGGCCTCCCTGCTTTACCTACCGGTCGGAATGCATGTACATTCCGACCAGAACTTACATGCTGATCGGAATGTTTTCCAGCAGGAGGGTCCCGTGCCGCTGCAACTGCCGAAGAGCTCGTGGAGCACGACCGAGCTCGAGGACCTCCGCGAGCTCGCGCGGTCGTTCCTGCAGAAGGAAGCCGTCCCGCACCAGGAGCGCTGGGCGGCGGAGAAGAAGGTCGACCGCGAGCTGTGGACGAAGGCGGGCGAGGTCGGCCTGCTCTGCCTCTCCATCCCCGAGGAGTACGGTGGGGGCGGCGGCACCTTCGCCCACGAAGCCGTCCTCTACGAAGAGCAGTCGCGGGCCGGCGACAGCGCATGGGGCGTCACCGTCCACAATGGAATCGTCGCGCACTACCTGCTCGCCTACGCTTCGGAAGAGAAGAAGCGCGAGTGGCTGCCGAAGCTGGCCACCGGCGAATTCGTCGGCGCGATCGCGATGACCGAGCCCGGCACGGGCTCCGACCTGCAGGGCATCAAGACCCGCGCGGTCCGCGACGGCGACCACTACGTCCTCAACGGCGCCAAGACGTTCATCACCAACGGTTTCCACGCCGACCTCGTCGTCGTCGCGGTGAAGACCGACCCGGACGCGGGCGCGCAGGGCGTCTCGCTGATCGTGGTCGAGACGGACACGCCGGGCTTCCGCCGCGGCCGCGTGCTCGACAAGGTCGGGATGAAGGGCCAGGACACCGCCGAGCTGTTCTTCGACGACGTCCGCGTGCCGGTGGGCAACCTGCTCGGCGAGGCCGAAGGCCAGGGCTTCGTCCAGCTGATGCTGCAGCTGCCGCAGGAACGGCTGATCATCGCCGTCACCGCGGTCGCCGGGCTGGAGGCGGCGGTCGACCTCACGCTCGAGTACACCAAGGAGCGCACGGCGTTCGGCCGCCCGATCTTCTCCTTCCAGAACACCAAGTTCACCCTCGCCGAGGCGGCGACCGAGGCCGCGGTGGCGCGGGCGTTCCTCGACCAGTGCATCGAACGGCACCTGCGCGGTGAACTGGACGTCCAGGGCGCGGCGATGGCGAAGCTGTGGACCACCGAGCGCGTCAACAAGGTGATCGACGACTGCGTCCAGCTCTTCGGCGGCTACGGCTACATGACCGAGTACCCGATCGCGCGCGCCTGGGCCGACGTCCGCATCTCCCGGATCTTCGGCGGCACCAGCGAGATCATGAAGGAAATCATCTCCCGCTCGCTCTGAAAGGCCCGACTATGAAGGAAGGTCCGCTCAGCGGCCTGAAGGTGGTGGAGCTCGCCGGTCTCGCGCCCGGGCCGTTCGCCACGATGATCCTCGCCGACCTCGGCGCCGACGTCGTCCGCGTCGATCGCGCGCAGCCGGGGGAGGACGTCCTCGGCATCGGCACCGATCCGCTCGCCCGCGGCCGCCGGTCCGTCGGCATCAACACCAAGACACCCGAGGGCGTCGAGCTCGTGCTGAAGCTGTGCGACACCGCCGACGTCCTCATCGAGGGCTTCCGGCCCGGCGTCGCCGAGCGGATCGGGCTCGGCCCGGACGTCGTGCACGCCCGGAACCCGCGGCTGGTCTACGGCCGGATGACCGGCTGGGGCCAGGACGGTCCCCTGGCCACGGCGGCCGGGCACGACATCAACTACATCGGCATCGCCGGCGCGCTGGAGCCGATCGGGCGCGCGGGCGAGCGGCCGGTGCCGCCGCTGAACCTCGTCGGCGACTTCGGCGGCGGCGGGCTGCTGCTGGCGATGGGTGTCCTGGCCGCGCTGTACGAACGGAACACGTCGGGCCGCGGCCAGGTCGTCGACGCGTCGATGGTCGACGGCGCCGCGCTGCTCACCACGAGCCTGCACGGCATCAAGGCGGCCGGGCTGTGGTCCGAGGGGCGCGGCGAGAACATGCTCGACGGCGGCGCGCCCTTCTACGACACGTACGAAACCGCGGACGGGAAGTACGTCGCCGTCGGCGCGATGGAGATGCGGTTCTGGGGCGCCCTGGTCAAGGTGCTGGAGCTGGACCCGGCGGAGCTGCCGCTGCACGTCGACCGGACGCAGTGGCCCAAGCTGCGCGAAATCGTGGCGGGGGCGATCGGCAAGCACACGCGCGACGAGCTCGTCGCGCGCGCCGAAGGCACCGACGCGTGCCTGACGCCGGTGCTGTCGCCCGAAGAGGCGGCTTCGCACCCGCACAACGCGGCGCGCGGCACGTTCGTCGAGATCGGCGGCATGGTCCAGCCGGCGCCCGCGCCGCGCTTCGACCGGACGCCGCCGTCGACGCCGGAAGCACCGCGGGCCAAGGGCTCCGACACCGAAGCGGTGCTCGCCGAACTGGGCGTCACGGATCTCGAAGCCCTGCGTGCGGCGGGGGTGATCGCCTAGCTCGTCGCCAGGTCGGAGCGCACGACCGAGTAGATGACGTGGTCGCGCCACTCGCCGTCCCGGAAGCCGTAGCCGCGGAGCACGCCTTCGCGGGTGAAGCCGGCTTTCTCGAGCGAGCGCTGTTCGGCGCGGTTGCCGACCTCGGTCGTCGCCTCGACCCGGTTGAGCTGGGTGTGCGCGAAGAGGTAGCCGACGAGCAGGCGCTGGGCTTCGGTGCCGTAGCCGTGGCCGCGCGCTTCCGGCGCCAGGACGAGGCCGGCGTTCCAGCAGTAGGACGTCGGCCCGGTGCGGGTGCGGTGCCAGGAGACGAGCCCGAGGACGCGGCCGCCGAGCGTCGGGACGAGCATGCCGGTCTCGGCGGTGAGCATCCCGGTTTCCAGCCACCGGCGCCGCAGGTAGCCGGGATCGTGCCAGCCGAACCACTGGTGCTCCCCGGCGGCGATGGGATCGTTGGTCAGCTGTTCCAGCAGGCCGAGATCGCTTTCGGCCACCGGCCGGAGCTCCACCCGGGCACCGTCGTCGTCCATCCGGAGACCTTATCGGCCGCTTGACCGGAACCGGCACGGCTGCCGGCAAGACAGCTCGCTAGAGGCATCACCCGTGACTGAGAGGTCGACACGCGTGTTCCGGGGGTCGACACGCGTGATCCGGGGGGTCGACACGGCGAAACCGGAGGCCCGGCCGTGTCGACCCTCCGATCACGCGAGTCGACCTTCCCTTCACGGGTGATGCCCCTTCAATCACGCGTGATGCCTCCCTGATCACGGGTGATGCCCGGCCAATCACGTGAAGGTGCCGTGGCGGCCTTCGCCGCCGGCGAAGCGGGCCGCGCCCTCGACCGCCTCCGCGGCCAGGGTGCCCGGACCCATCGCGGCGGCGAACTCCGCGGTCAGCGCGTCCTCCTCGGACTTGCCCCACTGGGCCAGCGCCGAGCGCCGGTCGCCGCGCAGGCAGGCCTGGGGGAACGCCGCCAGCTGCCGGGCGAGCTCCTGCGCGGCGGAAACGGCCTCGCCCGCGGGGACCAGCCGGTTGGCCAGGCCGATGCCCAGGGCCTCGGTGGCGTCGACCGGACGGCCCGTCAGGATGAGGTCCATCGCGCGCGACTGGCCGATCAGGCGCGGCAGCCGCACCGTCCCGCCGTCGATCAGCGGGACGCCCCAGCGGCGGCAGAACACGCCGAACACCGCCGTCGCGTCCGCGACCCGCAGGTCGCACCACAGCGCCAGCTCGAGCCCGCCCGCGACGGCCGGCCCGTGGACCGCCGCGATCACCGGTTTGCCGAGGACCATCCGGGTGGGCCCCATCGGGCCGTCCCCGTCCGGGTGAGTGCGGTTCATCCGGTCGGTGCCGATCGCCTTGAGATCGGCCCCCGCGCAGAACGCGCCGCCGGCTCCGGTGAGCACCGCGACGGCCGCGTCCGGGTCCGCGTCGAACGCGCGGAAGGCGTCGGCCAGCTCCGCCGCCGTGGGCCCGTCGACGGCGTTGCGCGCCGCCGGGCGGTCGATGGTGATCGTCGTCACCGCACCGTCCCGCTGCACCAGCACGTTCCGGGACATGGCCGCTCCTGGGCTGATCGAGGTGTCTTCCACGCACGCCTTCCCTACAGTATTGGGGTGGCCACTCCCAGGACGGGGACGGCGAGCCGGGGAGGAAGCACATGTCGGGCGGCGTGAAGAAGATTCTCATCGTGGGCGTGGTCGCGCTCGTGCTCTTCCTCCTGATCACCCAGCCCACCCAGTCCGCCGACTTCGTGCACCGGGTGCTCGGCTGGCTCAAGGACGGCGCCGAAGCGATCGTCACGTTCTTCCGCGCGCTCTTCTCCTGACCAGGTGCTTCTCCGTACCGGCGCCGCCACGGGCGGTGCCGGTGACTACCCTGCGTGCAAACGGACGGTAAATCACCCAGTGTCACCAGTCTCGGAATTCGGACTCCGGCACTCGACCATCCGGGTGGATTGCGGCCGAAAACACGCTGGTCGCCGAATTCGTACCACCCGGGGTCTGGCGAAGACGACCACCCCGGCCCTACGGTGCTCACATTGCGTGATCGGGTGGTTCGCCATCCCCCCGGAGAACCCCGGTACGCAGGCAGTTTCCACTCAGCAAGGTGCAGGTTGGTGCGTGCGGCACCACCGCGTGGGACAGGCGTCAGGGCCTGTCCGTCGGGGACCTACAAGGAGGCAGGGATGACCGGAGATCCCGGAGTGGACGCGTTGATCCGGCAGTGGGCCGCCGAGCGCGAGAGGACTCCCGAGGAGCAGGAGGTCGACCGCATCGCTTCCGCGTGGCTGGCCGACGCACCCGCGCAGGCGCCGGGTATTCCCGGCCAGCGTGCGCGCACCGGGCAGTCGCGGTTCGTCCCGGTGGAGTCGGCCGACCCCGGCTACCTCGCCGCGATGCGCAGCCGGCTGCCGGAGGTGCCCGAAGAGCTCCTCACCGCCGCCGCGGGCTGGTGGCAGATGGTCGGCGGCGTCGCCGAGGCCGAGGAGTGGTGGGACGCCGGCATCAGCCCGCTCGACCAGCGGGCCCTCGACTACCGGGCGGCCGGGCTCGCGCCGTCCGACCTGAGCCGCCGGCTCGGGCCGATGACCGTTCTGCAGCACCTGCGCCGCGGCAGCGCCCCGGCCTGGTGCGTGGCGCGGCTCGCGCGCCAGCAGAAGTCCGCCTGACGAGACGTTTTCCACTCGGCCGGGTGACCCGGTGTGGTGAGACGATCGGGACGGCCCGCGTAACGCTAACCTGCGCGGGCTCGTTGACAGTCCGTCGACCCACGCTGGAGGACCGGAGTTTCGTGCGCATCAGGACCGGAAAGACCGAGGACGACCCGATCGGCGCGCACGCCGAGGAAGCCGTTCCCGCCCCACCGGCACCGCGCTCTCCGGGCGTCGCCGTGCTCACCCGGCTGCTCGTGGTCCTCGCCGTGCTGGCCGTGGCCGGCGGCGGGATCTGGCTCGTCACCCGCGCCTCGACGCCCGAGGCGAGCCCGACGACCACCGAAATCCCCGCCTTGCAGGTCAAGGCGGCCGACGTCCGCCCGGGGTCGGTCGCGCCGGCCGGCGGCGCGGTGGCGGGCGGGGCCGAGCAGCAGACGTCGCCCCAGCAGGCCCGTCCGCGCGAGACGGGCCCGGCGACCCTTGCGCAGTGGGCGGCCCAGGTCGCCGCGGCCACCGGCGTCCCGGCCCGGGCCTTGCAGGCGTACGGCAACGCCGAGCTGGCGCTGCGCGCGGACCAGCCGGGCTGCAAGATCTCGTGGGCGACGCTCGCGGGCATCGGCCGCATCGAGTCCAACCACGGCCAGTACGCGGGCGCGGTCCTCGGCGCCGACGGCCGCCCGTCCAAGCCGATCATCGGCGTCCCGCTCGACGGCTCGGCCGGCGTCCAGGCCATCGGCGACACGGACGGCGGCCGCTACGACGGCGACGCCGGGGTGGACCGCGCGGTGGGCCCGATGCAGTTCATCCCGGGCACCTGGCGCAAGTGGGCTTCCGACGGCAACGGCGACGGCCTCGGCGACCCCCAGCAGATCGACGACGCGGCCCTGGCGGCGGCGCGGTACCTGTGCGCGGGCGGCCGAGACATGGCGAGCCCGAGCGGGTGGTGGGCCGGGATCCTGTCGTACAACAACTCGACGGAGTACGCGCAGAAGGTGTTCGGTTTGGCGGACGGCTACGCGAAGGCCGCACAGGCGGCACGCAAGCAGGGCTGAGAGCCCGGCCACCCCGTGCGCGACCGCGCGCTGTCTCTCAGGCGCCCAGTGCTAGCGTCGAAGCGTGCCAGCTTCCGAGACCGCCTCCCCGCGGGGACGGCGGATCGCGATCGTCGCGACCTGTCTGGTGAGCCTGCTCGTCTGCTGCGGGCTCGCCTGGTGGCAGTGGGACCGCTTCACCTCCGCGAACGGCACCTTCCAGAACCTCGGCTACGTCCTGCAGTGGCCGCTGTTCGGGCTCTTCCCCGCCTTCATGTTCTGGCGGATCCGCAAGCTCAACCAGAAGGCGGAAGCCGCTGAAGCGCCGGTGGCCGAGAAGCCCGAAGTGCCCGCCCCCCGTCCCCGCCCGGCAGTGCAGACGCACCCGGACGAGGACGAGGAGCTGGCCGCCTACAACCGTTACCTGCGCGAACTGAACGCCCGCGACCAGCAGGCAGCAGAGTGAGGACGACGACCCGATGACCACCAGCACCGAAGGCGCCCGGACCGCCGTTCCCCTCGCCGGCCCCCTGGTCCGGTTCCGCACCGCCGCCTACGTCACCGGCGTCGGCCTGCTCGGTCTCTGCTTCGTCATGGTGCTGCGGTACGGCTTCGGCAACCCGACGCCGTCCGCGGTCTACTCGCCGATCCACGGCGTCCTCTACATGATCTACCTGGTGCTGACGATCGACCTGGCGATCAAGGCCCGGTGGTCGATCAAGGGCACCGTGCTCGTGCTGCTGGCCGGCTGTGTCCCGTTCGTCTCGTTCCTCGTCGAGCGCCGGGTGACGCACAAGGTCAAGGCCGGGCAGAAGCTGTAGCGCGGCGGAACGTCAGCGCCACCAGGAAGGTGCCGGCCGCGAACGCCGCGGCCGTGGCGAACGCCGCCGTCATGCCGTCGACCGTCAGCTGGGCGCCGGTCGTGCCCGCGGAGCGGGTCACCGAGCCGAACACCGTGACCAGCACGCCCAGCCCGAGCGTGCTGCCGACCTGCTGCATCGTCTGCAGCACGCCGCCCGCCGCGCCGGCGTCCTCGTTCGGCACGGTGGCCATCACGATCACGTTCAGCGGCGCGAACGCCAGCCCGCCCCCGAGGCCCATGAGCAGCAGCGGCCCCAGCAGCGCCGGGAAGTACCCGCTCGCCGTGGTCAGCGTGGCGAGCCAGCCGACGCCGGCGACCATCAGCAGCGACCCGGTGATCGCCAGCGGCTTCGGCCCGTAGCGGGGGAGCAGCCGCGGCACGAGCCGGCTCATCGTGAAGATCAGCGCCGCCATCGGCAGGAAGGCGAACCCGGTGGCCAGCGCGGCGTAGTGCCGGATGTCCTGCATGAACTGGGTGAGGAAGAAGAACATCGACATCATCGCCATCGGGCCGAGGAAGAAGTTGACGTAGGCCGCGCTGCGGTTGCGGTCGGCGAACAGCCGCAGCGGCACCAGCGGCATCGCGGTGCGCGCCTCGATGGCGACGAAGCCGGCGAGCAGCACCAGGCCGGCGCCGAGCGAGCCGAGCGTCACCGCGTTGCCCCAGCCGTCGGACGCGGCGTGGGTGAAGGCGAACACGAGCGAGCCGACGCCGAGGGTGCCGGTGATCGCGCCCGGCAGGTCCAGGTGCGCGCGACGGCGGTCGGGTTCGGCCACGAACCGCGGCGCGAGCAGGGCGATCGCCAGGCCGAACGGGACGTTGATGAACAGCGCGGCGCGCCACGAGATCCACTCGGTGAGCAGGCCGCCGACGATCAGGCCGATCGCGAAGCCGCCGCTGGACATCGCGGAGAACAGCGCCAGGGCGCGGACGCGGGCCTTGGCCTCGGTGAACGTCGTGGTGACCAGGGCCAGGGTGCTCGGGCCCGCCATCGCGGCCCCGACCCCCTGCAGGACGCGCGCGGCGATGAGCAGCGCGGCCGAGTCGGCGAGCCCGCCGGCCAGCGAGGCGAGCGTGAACACGACGGTGCCGGCGACGAACATGCGCCGCCGCCCGAACAGGTCGCCCGCGCGGCCGCCGAGCAGCAGCAGACCGCCGAAGACCAGGCTGTAGGCGGTCATCACCCAGGACAGCCCGGTGGCGGAAAACCCCAGGTCGGCCTGGATGCGCGGGAGCGCGACGTTCATGACGGTCGCATCGAGGATGAGCATGAGCTGGCCGGTGAGGATGATCGCGAGGACCACCCCGCTGCGGCGGGAGCGCGCCGGTGTGGGCGCACGATCGAGCGTGTGTTGCGACAAGGGATACTCCCCCGAGGAGTAAGAGAAGAAGCGGAGATGTTCTCCGCTTGGCTGTGATCCGATAATATGGAGAGTGTCTCCGGATGCGCAAGTGAATTCGGAGAATCTCTCCGGTTAGTTGGCGAGGAGGCCGGGATGCCGGACAGCGGGCGTCCGATGCGCGCGGACGCGAGGCGCAACTACGAGCGCATCGTCGCGACGGCGAAGGACCTCTTCACAAGCCACGGCGCCGACGTGCCGCTGGACGACGTCGCCAAGAAAGCCGGCGTCGGCGCGGGCACGCTCTACCGGCACTTCCCGACCCGGGAAAAGCTGTTCGAGGCGGTCTACCGCGAGGAGATCACGGTGCTCGCCGACCGCGCGTTCGCCCTGCACGACGAGCTGCCGCCGTGGGAGGCCCTGGAAGCGTGGCTGCTCGCCCAGGTCACCTGGGTGGTCGAGCGGCACAAGCTCGCGACGATCCTCAAGGAGTCGATCGACTCCGGCTCCGAGACGTTCCTGTACTGCCAGAAACGGCTCCGCGAGGCGACGGGCGTGCTCGTCGAAGCGGCGCAGGAGGCCGGGCTGGTCCGGCCGGACGTCGTCGGTGCGGACGTCCTCCGCCTCGGGCACGGCGCCGGGATGGCCGTGCGCAACTGCAGCCCGGAAGACGGCAGGCGCGTGCTGAACGTGATCCTGGACGGCCTGCGCGCCTGACGGCTCAGCTGCCGATGCCGGTCATCGAGCGGACCTCCATCTCCGCCTGCTTTTCGGCGTCCGCCTTAGGCCGGCCGACCAGCGTCCCGACGAACCCGCAGAGGAACGAGAACGGGATCGACACCAGACCGGGGTTCTTCAGCGGGAACCAGGCGAAGTCGATGCTCTTGAAGATCGAGTCCGGGGCGCCCGAGACGACCGGCGAGAACAGCACCAGCAGCAGGCACGCGATGAGGCCGCCGTACATGCCCCACAGCGTGCCGGTGGTGTTGAACCGCTTCCAGAACAACGAGTACAGCAGCGTCGACAGGTTCGCCGACGCGGCCACGGCGAACGCCAGCGCCACCAGGAACGCGACGTTCTGCCCGTTCGCCAGCACCCCGCCGACGATCGCCAGCGCGCCGACCACGATCGCGGTCAGCCGCGCCACCCGGACCTCGTCCGCCGGTTCGGCCCTGCCGCGCTTGAAGATGTTCGCGTAGACGTCGTGGGCGAACGAAGCCGACGCGGTGATCGTCAGCCCGGCCACCACCGCGAGGATGGTCGCGAACGCCACCGCGGCGATCACGCCCAGCAGCAGCGTCCCGCCGATGTGCAGGGCCAGCAGCGGCGCCGCCGAGTTCTCCCCGCCCGGGGCGCTCTTGATCTCGTCCGACCCGACCAGCGCGGCCGCGCCGAAGCCGATCACCAGCGTGCACACGTAGAAGATCAGCATGCACACCGTCGCCCAGACGACCGAGCGGCGCGCCTCCAGGGAGTTCGGCACCGTGTAGAAGCGCATCAGGAGGTGGGGCAGCGAGGACAGGCCGAGCACCAGGGCGAGCGCGAGCGACACGAAGTCGAGCTTGGTCGTGTCGTCCTTGCCGTAGGAACCGCCCGGTTCCAGCAGGTGCTCGCCCAGCGGGCTCTTCTCCGTCGCGGCCTGGAGCAGGTTCGAGAAGCTGAAGCCGTACTTGCCGATCAGGAACACCGCGATCAGCACGACGGCGAGCATCAGCACGCCGGCCTTGATGATCTGCACCCACGTGGTGCCCTTCATCCCGCCGACCAGCACGTACAGGACCATGACCAGGCCGACCACGCCGATCACCAGCGCCTGCCCGAGCCGGGTGTGGATGTCGAGCAGCAGGGCGACCAGGCCGCCGGCGCCCGCCATCTGCGCCAGCATGTAGAACAGCGAGATGACCAGGGTCGACGTTGCCGCCGCGGCCCGGACCGGGCGCTGGTTCATCCGGAAGCTGACGACGTCACCCATGGTGAACCGGCCGGTGTTGCGCAGCAGCTCGGCGATCAGCAGCAGGTCGACCAGCCAGGCGACCAGGAAGCCGATGGAGTAGAGGAAGCCGTCGTAACCGTGGACGGCGATCGCGCCCGCGATGCCGAGGAACGACGCCGCCGAGAGGAAGTCGCCGGAGAGCGCGATGCCGTTCTGGCGGCCGGTGAAGGCGCTGCCCGCGGCGTAGTAGTCCGACGTCGAAGAGGTCCGGCTGCCGGCCCGGTAGACGACGTACAGGGTGATCGCCACGAACAGGGCGAACACGACGATGTTGACGACGGGGTCGCTGGCGCGCAGCCCGCCCGCGGCGAGCGCGGTCATCGGCGCTTCTCTTCCGCCAGGCCCGCGCGCGCCCGCAGCTCGGCGACCCGCGGGTCGAGCCGGCGGCGTGCGTAGCGCAGGTAGAGGGCGGTGATCAGCGCGGTGCTGACGAACTGGCCGAGGCCGAGCAGGATGCCGACGTTGACCTGGCCGAACACCTTGCGGCTCATGAAGTCGTGCGCGTACGCGGCGAGCAGCACGTACGTCATGTACCAGGCGAAGAAGGCGAAGCTCATCGGGAAGACGAAGCCGCGGAACCGGCGGCGCAGCGAGACGAACTCCGGGCTGGCCTGGATCGCGGGGTAGTCGGGGCCCGAGGGGGCGGCGGGCCGGTGAGGCGGAACCCCGGCCGGGCCGGACCCGGCGGGCAGGACCGGGATCCGGCTGGTCTCCTCGAGGGCGTTGCCCGGCGTGGGCCGCGCTACGTCGTACATGGTGCCTCCGGCGGGGTGCCTCCGTGGCGGCGGGCCCGGGCGCCTGCGAGCAGGGCGCGGGCCGCCCTTGCGGACTGCGAGCGCACATCGTAACTACGCCATCCGGCGGCGCCCGAAGTGGCCGGACCGTCCGGTCGGTTCGGACGGAGGTATTCCTTTTCCCTTCGCTCGTGTCGAATGGGGTGACCGGCGGGAACGCGGCGCGGAGAACGTCCGCAATGCCGAAAAGAATTGTGACGGGAAGTTGTCGCAGTCGCACTGCGGTGCGGCAAACGGGTTAACGGCGCTAGACAACTTGCCGAGTCGGTCACGCAAGGTAGCCAAATCGCGGGCTTGATCCTGCTCGCGGGTGGCTCCGAAGCTGCGCAATTCGGGGAGGATCCACTGGTCAGCGCCGGGATCCGAAAGAAATCACCAGGTCGGGGCGGGGGAACGCGCAACGCCACAACATCGGGCACACCTTCGGGCTTGACCCACCCGTTGGAGGTACGGAGTGTAGATCGACCGAGGGATACTGCTACCCTGCCTGGGCTAATCGGGTGACGACCGGATGCGTCCGGTCCTCGGTCCGGTAACCAGGATTGCCGCTTCGGGAGCGACGCGGCGGAATGTCTTGGCCCGTGTCCGGTCGTGAAAGCACTTTTCGCAGGTCAGCGCCCGAACGGGGAACACAATTGACCGGTACGGCATCGGGGGTACGATTCTTTGGCCCAGCTGACCGCAGCGATCGATTGGCACCGAT
Source organism: Amycolatopsis sp. NPDC005003 (assembly GCF_053600695.1). NCBI lineage: Bacteria > Bacillati > Actinomycetota > Actinomycetes > Pseudonocardiales > Pseudonocardiaceae > Amycolatopsis > Amycolatopsis sp. NPDC005003. The sequence continues at coordinate 27,596 of NZ_JBSGAI010000037.1, forward strand.
AAAGTTGATCTCGATCACCGTGCACAACGCAACTTGCGACATGCACGTGCATAGTCCCGGGCAGCAGGTTCCCGGGCTCGAGACGGCGGGGCGGTGCCTGCCCGGCGACGGGCGCGCGGACGGCGGGGCGACCGGGGACGAGCGAGGGCGCCGGGGAAGCGGCAGGGTGGGGACGGCACGGCCGTCCGACGGCCCGCCGCGAGCCGGGACGCCGCGCCGCCGACGCGGATCCATGACGCCGGACAGGGAGTCACTCACGTGACCGTTGCAGGAGAAGGTCAGGTGCCCGTCGGGGAACTGCTCGGCCGAGCGCCCCGGCGGTCGAAGGGGAAGGCCGTGTGGCGCGCGCTCGTGCAGTGGCGCGACTGGAGCCTGCCCGTCAAGCTTTCGGCCGTCACGGTCGTGCCCATCGTCCTCGCGCTCGTGCTGGGCGTCGCGACGATCGCCGCGCAGGTCGGCCGCTCGGACGAGTACCAGCGGCTCGACCGGCTCGTCGCGCTCGGCAGCGGGGTGCGCACGCTCACCACCGCCCTCCAGCAGGAGCGCACGGTCACCTCCGCGATGCTGACCGAGGGCACCGTCGGCGGCACCCCCGAGCTGGCCGCGGCGCGCAAGGCCACCGACGCCGCGACCGGCCCGTTCACCGCGGAACAGGCCCGCGCCGCCGAAGCCGAGCCCGGGGTGTCCGGCGCCGCGGGCGCGGCCTCCGCGCAGGTCGGCAACCTCGCCTTCCTGCGCCGCCAGGTCGACGGCGGCCAGCTCGACCCGAGCCAGGCCATCACGGCGTACTCGGCGCTCACCGCGTCGCTCATCAGCCTGGACACCGCGGCCACGGCGGGCGCCGGCGACGGCACCCTCGGCGGCATGCCCGCCGGCCTGCACGAACTGCTGGTCGCCGGCGAGCAGGTGTCGCTCAGCCAGGCCGTCGTCTCCTACGGCATCGGCCGGGCCGGGCTGACGCCGAGCGAGCTGGCCACCCTGCGCGCCGCCGAGCAGCGGCTCGCCGACCGGCTCGTCGACTTCCGCTCCGCCGCGGGCGACACGCTGCAGCGCGACTTCGCCGCGATCGCCGAAGGTGCGCAGGCACAGGGCCGCGCCCGGATGGTCGAGACGGTGCTGAACGCCCAGAGCGGCGCGGTGGACGACGCGTTGCGCGCGCTGTCGGCCGCGGACTGGACCACCGCGTCCGCGGCGATGCGCGCGCAGATCGGCGGGCTCGCCGACCGGCTCGGCGCGTCGGCGTCGCAGACCGCCGCGGACCTGGTCGACTCCTCCAGCAGCGGCGCCGGCCTGCTCGCGGTGCTGCTGTTCGCCGCGATGGTGCTGGCCGTCGCGGTCGTCTTCCTCATCACCCGCCAGCTGCTGCGCTCGCTGAAGGTGCTGCGCCGCAGCGCCCTCGACGTCGCCGAGACCGCGCTGCCGGAGGCGGTCCGCAACATCCAGGAGGGCCGGGCGCAGGGCACCGACGTCCGGCCGGTCCCGGTGCACACCGACGACGAGGTCGGCGAGGTGGCGCGGGCCTTCGACAAGGTGCACCACCAGGCGCTGCGGCTGGCGACCGAGCAGGCCGCGATGCGCACCGGCTACGGCAGCGTCTTCGTCAACCTCTCGCGGCGCAGCCAGAGCCTGGTGCAGCGGCAGCTGCAGCTGATCGAGCAGCTCGAGCGCGACGAGGAGGACGCCGACCAGCTGGCGACGCTGTTCCAGCTCGACCACCTCGCCACCCGGATGCGGCGCAACAACGAGAACCTGATGGTGCTCTCCGGCGCCGAGCCGGGCCGCCGGTCCGGGAAGCCGGTCGGCACCACCGACATGCTGCGCGCGGCGGTGTCGGAGATCGAGCAGTACCAGCGCGTCCAGGTGCAGCCGCCGCCCCCGGCCCGGATCGTCGGCTACGCGGCGAGCGACCTGATGCGCCTGGTCGCCGAGCTGCTGGACAACGCCACGGCGTTCTCCGCGCCGGAGACCACCGTGACGGTGGCTTCGCGGCTGGGCGAGAACGGCTCGCTCGAGATCGACATCCTCGACAAGGGCATCGGGATGAACGAGTGCGAGGTGATCGAGGCGAACACCCGGCTGACCGAGGCCGGTTCGGTCGACCTGGTCACCTCGCGCCGGATGGGCCTGTTCGTCGTCGGCCGGCTGGCCAGCAGGCACCGGATCGGGGTGTCGCTGCACGGCGGCAAGGACATCGTCGGCGTCCGCGCCACCGTCATCGTCCCGGCGGAGCTGGTGATGCCGGTGACCGACGGCCCGGCGACCGGCCCGATCGGCGCCCTGCAGCAGCACCCGGCGAGCCCGGCGGCGGGCAACCGGCTGCCGCGCCGCCCGGTCAACGGCGCCACCCGCCCGCGCCCGGTGGTGCCGCAGCAGCCGGCGATGGGGGAGGAGCGGTGGCCGTCGGCGAGCGACCTCGCCGGGCTGTCCGGTGTGCGCCCGCCGTCGGACCTGGAGATTTCGGGCACGGCGCTGTTCTCCCCGATCGAGAAGGGCCCGATCGAAAAGGACGACGTCCCGCCGCAGCGCCCGGCCCTGCCGCAGGTGCCCGCGGTGCTGCCGGTGCCGTCGGGCCCGCCGCCGCGCGGCGAGGACCTGCCGGCGGGCAAGGATCTGTTCACGGCCAACGAGACGACGCTGAGCGACTGGTGGCAGGAGGCGACGGCGGGCTCGGAGCCGCCCCCGCCGGCCCCGGCACCGGACCGTTCGGAGACGACGCCGATCTTCGACGAGATGCTCTCGGCGTGGTTCCGCGAGGACAAGCCGTCGGCGGAGGAGGAGCCGGCCGCTTCCCCGGAGACACCGCCGGAGGAGCGCCGCAGCTGGGATTTCGCGAGCGACGAGAACTTCCGCACGGTCCAGGAGCGGACGAAGGCCGAGCCGACGGCGTTCACGGACGCGGGCCTCCCGCGCCGCCGCCGCGGCGAGCAGCTGCTCCCGGGCAGCGCCACCCCGGCATCCCCGGCGGCGACGCCCAAACCGGCCCCGGCCCGCCCGGACCTCCCGGTCCGCGACCCGGCGGACGTCCGCGGCCGCCTGAGCAGCTTCCAGCAGGGCGTGACCCGCGGCCGCCGCCAGGCCGCGGCCAAGCGCACCCGCCCGGCCCAGCCGACCCCCGGGACACCGGTGGGGCCGGGGCTGGGGACGGCCCAGTCCGCGGGCCAGTCGGCCCAGCAGGCCACCCCGCAGCCGCAGCAGGCCGAGCAGGGCCCGGAGACGGCGCGGCAGGCCGAGGCCGCTCAGCAGGCCGCGCCGGGCTCGTCCGCGCCCCTGGAGCCCCGCACGCCGGAGCCGGCCCAGGCTGCGGCGCCGCCCGCCGCCGATGCACAGCCGGCCGAGTCGCCGGAGCCGAAGCTGCAAGGCGACATCTTCGCGGACGGGACGCAGCCGGATCAGCAACCGTCCGCCGGAGAGGCACTGCCGGCGGGCTCGGGCTCCGCGCAGGGTGCGCTGCCGCAACCGACCCCGAAGCCGACGTTGCCGCAGCCGAGCCGGCCGGCGCCGCCCGCCGCCCTTCCCCAGCGGCCCGGGCCCCTCCCACAGCCGAACGGCCGGCGCCCGGACGTGTTCCAGGAATCCGGGCAGCTGCCGATCGCCAACGGCCGTCCCGTGGTCCCGCCGTCGTCGCTGCCCAGCAGGAAGGCTCCGGAGACGCCCGCTCCGCGCCGCGAAGAGACCGCCGTCGAGGCCACCACCGAATGGAATTTCGGCACTGACGACGGCTGGCGTGCGGTGCAAGCGGTGTCCCAGTCGACACCCTCCACCTTCACTTCGGCAGGATTGCCCCGGCGCCGTCGCGGGGAGCAGCTGCTCCCGGGCAGTGCCGGACCGTCCACCGGGGCCACGGCCCCCCGACCACAACGGGACGCACACGACGTGCGCGGCCGCCTGCGGAGTTTCCAGCAGGGCATCGAGCGCGGACGCCACCGCACCGCACAGGCGGCCGAGAACAACCACGAGACCTTGGAGGGTGAATGACCTCGCCGAGTAGCGCTCAGCCGACGCAGAACCAGTTCGGCTGGCTGGTGAACGACTTCGCGGAGCGGGTGCCCGGCGTGGCCCACGCCGTGGTCGTCTCGGCGGACGGCTTGCTGCTGACCGCGTCGAACCGGCTCCCGCTCGACCGGGCCGACCAGCTCGCCGCCGTCGCTTCCGGGCTGGTCAGCCTCACCCAGGGCGCGGCCCGCTGCTTCGAGGCGGGCGCGGTCAACGAGACCGTCGTCGAGATGGAGCTGGGCATCATGGTGCTGATGTCGATCAGCGACGGGTCCTGCCTGGCCGTGCTCGCCGCCCCCAACTGCGACATCGGGCAGGTCGCCTACGAGATGACGATGCTCGTCGACCGGGTCGGCCAGATCCTGACCCCGGAGCTGCGCGCTCAGCTTCAGGGCTCCGGGGGGTCGCTGATCGGCGAACCGGTGGGATGATGGCGCGATGAGCACGGGGTCCGGATTCGACGGCGAACCACCCGCGGGGCACAGCCCCGCCGGGCGTGGGGACGACGGCACGTTCGCCGACGTCCTCAACGGGTTCACGCTGGATTCCGGCCGTGCCCGCCGGAAGCGCAAAAAGAGCAAGGAGTCCCCGCCACCCCCGGCCGCCGGTGCGCACGCGGCCGCGGATCCGCCGGCGCCCGCGCCGTCGGCCGACCAAGGAGATCGTGTGACCTCTTTAGTCTCTCCACCCGGCAGTACCGACGGGGACAGCCCCAGGCCGGGCGGGCTGTTCGACCCGGGCCCGCCCAGCGGCGAATTCGTCATGCCCGCGGTGTTCGAGCCGCCGCCCGCGCCCGAGGAGCTGACGGCGATCGTCCGGCCCTACGCGCTGACCGGCGGCCGGACCAAGGCGAACTACGCCCTGGAGCTGGAGACACTGATCTCCGCGAAGGACTACGCTGCCACCGGTGGCTTCCCCGAAGTCGCCGCGGAGCAGATCGAGTGCATCTCGATCATGGAAGAGTGCCGGACCCCCCGTTCGGTCGCCGAGATCGTTTCGGCGCTGCGGGTGCCGCTGGGCGTGGCCCGGGTGCTGATCAGCGACGCGGCCGACGCGGGGCTGGTCACGGTGCACAAGACGATTACCGGCAATGACGGCGCCGAGGCACATCTGGTGTTGATGGAAAGGGTTTTGAGTGGACTCCGTCGGCTATAAGGCACCGCGGGACACCGCGCCCCCGACCATGACATCGGCCAAGATCGTGGTGGCCGGCGGCTTCGGTGCGGGGAAGACGACCTTCGTCGGGTCGGTGTCGGAGATCGTGCCGCTGACCACCGAGGCGATGATGACGGACGCCAGCGTGGGCGTCGACAACCTCGACCACACGCCGGGCAAGTCGACGACGACCGTGGCGATGGACTTCGGCCGGGTGTCGCTGGACGCGGACCTGATCCTGTACCTGTTCGGCACGCCCGGGCAGCAGCGGTTCTGGTTCATGTGGGACGACCTGGTCCGCGGCGCCATCGGCGCGGTGGTGCTGGCCGACACGCGCCGGCTGGCCGACTCGTTCGCGCCGATCGACTTCTTCGAGGACCGCGGGCTGCCGTACATCGTCGGCATCAACACGTTCGACGGCGTGCTGGAGCACGACATCAACGACGTCCGCGAGGCGCTGTCGATCGACCCGAACATCCCGATCGTCCGCTGTGACGCGCGGGACCGCGAGTCGACCAAGCAGACGCTGATCACGCTGGTCGAGTACGCCATGCGGCAGTGGATCGCGCTGCGGGCGGCCAACGCCCGCTGACGCCGTCGGGCGGGGCCCGGGACAGGCCCGGGCCCGGGGTCGCTCACGCGCGCCGGAAGCGCAGCAGCACGACCTGCCCGTCGAAGGTGCGCGACTCCGCCAGTTCGAGGCCGAGCCGCGCGGTGCCCTCGGCGAACGGGCGCTTGCCGCCGCCGAGGACGACCGGGTGCACGAACACCTGGTACTCGTCGATCAGGCCCCGCGCGGTCAGCTCGGCGGCCAGCTCCGCGCCGCCCATGAGCAGCACGTTCTCACCCGGCTCGGCCTTCAGCGCCGTCACGGCTTCGGTGAGGTCGCCGCCGAAGACGCGGGTGTTCCAGTCCGCCTTGTCCAGCGTCCGCGAGAACACGACCTTCGGCGTCTCACGCCACACCGGCGCGAAGGCGATGTCGTGCGGGTGGTCCGAGATCGACTCGGCGACCGGCCAGTACGAGGACATCATGTCCCAGACCTTCCGCCCGTAGGCGAACTCGCCGGCGCGCGCGCTCAGCTCCTGTGCGTAGGCCGACAGCTCCGGGCCCATGACCGGCCAGTCGAACTCGCCGTTCGGGCCCTCGACGCAGCCGTCGAGCGAAGTGTGGACCATGTAGACGATCTCGCGCATTTCCGTCTCCTCTGTCGGGGTCTGACACCCGGAGGTCGGAGCCGCGGCGGCGGACCGGACACGCCCTCGAAAAGTTTTCAGTACTCGTCGTGACGGCGCCACCACGAGCTGGGAGCGTCGTCGCCGCGGCTCTCCTCCTCCCACGCCTCCTGCCGCCCCAGCGGCGTGATGTCGAGGTACCGGTGCGAGGACAGGAACATCTCGCCACCTCGGCCGGAGGTGAAGTAGGTGCGGTAGACCTCGTCGCCGTCGCGGAGGAACACGCTGACGCCGAACCCGGTCCCGACGCCGCAGTCCTCGGTGAAGCCGCTGCCGTGCGCGGACACCCACGGGACGTCCCAGCCCATGCGCGCCTTGTACCGCTCGATCTCGGCGAGGGTGGCGGGCGCGACCACGGTGAGCGTGACGTCGCGGGCGTTCAGGTGCGCCAGGTGTGGCAGGTTGTCGACGATCAGCGAGCAGCCGGGGCAGCCCGCCTCGTCGCCCGGGTGCAGCATGAAGTGGTAGACGATCAGCTGGCGGCGGCCCTCGAACAGGTCGAGCAGGCTCTTCTCCCCGTCGGCGCTGTCGAACCGGTACTTCGTGTCGAAGCGGACCATCGGCAGCCGACGGCGCTCGGCGGCGAGGTGGTCGCCCGCCTTCATGTGCGCCTTCTCCTTGGCGAGCAGCGCGTCGCGCGCGGCCTGCCACTCTTCGGGCGAGACGACGGCGGGCAGGGTGGCGGTCATCGGGTGTCCTTCCTTCGGATGAAGCCGGTCAGGTCCTCGAAGCTGGAGGTCCAGCCTTCCTCGTGGCCGTCGCGTTCGGCGGCGGTCGGGAAGCCGGTCTGGACGAAGGTCATCTCGGTCTTGCCGTCGAGGTCGGCGAAGCCGATCGTCACGAGCGTCTCCTGCCCCTGGGCTTCCCAGGCGAAGGTGAACACGAGCCGGTCGGGCGCGCTGACCTCGCGGTAGACGCCGTGCATCCAGTGGTCTTCGCCTGCGGGGGAGTGGATGCAGGCCCGCCAGCGGCCGCCGGGGCGCGGGTCGACGGTGACGGCGGAGCAGGTGAACCCCTGTGGGCCGAACCAGCTCGCCAGGTGGTCCGGTTCGGTCCACGCGGAGAACACGAGTTCGCGCGGGGCGTCGAACACGCGGGTGATGGTCAGCTCAGGCATCGCCGGTCAGGGTCCTCAGGTGCTCCTCGAGGCGGTCGAAGCCGCCGTCCCAGAACCGGCGGTAGGCCGCGACCCAGTCGGCGACGTCCGCCAGGGGTTTCGCGTCCAGCCGGCAGGGCCGCCACTGGCGGGTGCGGCTCCGGGTGATCAGCCCGGCCTGTTCCAGCACCTTCAGGTGCCGGGAGACGGCGGGCAGGCTCATCGTGAACGGTTCGGCGAGCTCGTTGACCGTCGCTTCGCCGGCCGACAGCCGGGCGAGGATGGCCCGCCGGGTCGGGTCGGCGAGCGCCGAGAACGTCCGGCTCAACTGGTCAGTCGTCATTTCAGCACCTTGTTAATTAACGGATTTGTTAAACATAGCGCCGAGCTGGCCGTTGTCAAGTTCTCCTGGGCTGCCCCTGAGATCCGCATCACGGGTCATCGGGTTTCCAATAGTAGGAAGCCAAAGTATTTTGGAGGGATGAGCAGCGAGCTGTACCGCCCCGTGCACCCCGTCCGCTTCGTGACCGCGTCGAGCCTCTTCGACGGCCATGACGCGTCGATCAACATCATGCGGCGGATCCTGCAGTCCCAGGGCGCGGAGGTGGTGCACCTCGGCCACAACCGGTCGGTCGACGAGGTCGCCACCGCGGCCGTCGCCGAGGACGTCCAGGGGGTCGCCATCTCCGCCTACCAGGGCGGGCACGTGGAGTACTTCTCGTACCTGGTCGAGCTGCTGCGCGAGCGCGGCGCCGGGCACATCAAGGTCTTCGGCGGCGGGGGCGGGGTGATCGTGCGGGAGGAGATCGAGCTGCTGCACTCGCGCGGCGTCGCCCGCATCTTCTCGCCGGAGGACGGCTACGAGATGGGCCTGCCGGGCATGATCAACTTCATGATCAAGGCCTGCGACGTCGACCTCGCGGCCGAGGCCCCCTCGCTGGACAAGGTGCTCTCCGGGGACGTCGCCGCGCTCTCGCGCGTCATCACCCAGCTGCAGGCTTCGCAGCTGCCCGACGACCTGCTGGGCGGGATCACCGAGGCCGCGGGCAAGCGCGCGGTGCCGGTGCTCGGCATCACCGGCACCGGCGGCTCGGGCAAGTCGTCGCTCACCGACGAGCTGATCCGCCGCTTCCGCCTCGACCAGGAGGACAAGCTGCGGATCGCGGTGCTCGCCGTCGACCCGTCGCGGCGCAAGGGCGGCGGCGCGCTGCTCGGCGACCGCATCCGGATGAACTGCCTCGACGGCTCCCCGGTCTACTTCCGCTCGCTCGCGACGCGCACGACGTCCGGCGAGATCCCGGCCGGGCTGAGCGAGTCGATCCTGGCCTGCAAGGCCGCCGGGTACGACCTGGTGATCGTCGAGACGCCGGGCATCGGCCAGGGCGACGCCGGCATCGTCGACTTCGTGGACAACTCGCTGTACGTGATGACGCCGGAGTTCGGCGCCGCGTCGCAGCTGGAGAAGATCGACATGCTCGACTTCGCCGACGTCGTCGCGATCAACAAGTTCGAGCGCCGCGGCGCCGAGGACGCCCGCCGCGACGTCGCCCGCCAGCTGGTGCGCAACCGCGAGGCCTTCTCTTCGGCGCCGGAGGACATGCCGGTGTACGGCACGAGCGCCGCGAAGTTCAACGACGACGGCGTCACCGCGCTGTACCAGCACCTGCGCGGGATGCTCGCCGAGCGCGGGCTCACCGTGTCCGCGGGGACGCTGCCGCGCGTGGAGGGCAAGGTGTCCACGGACGCCTCGACGATCATCCCCGGCAACCGGGCCCGGTACCTGGCCGAGATCTCCGAGACCGTGCGCGGCTACCACGCGAAGACGCAAGCGCAGGTCGCCGCCGTCCGCAAGCACGAGGCGCTGGCCCTCGCGCGCGAGGAACTCGCGAAGGTGGACGCGTCGACCGACGCGCTGGACGGCCTGCTCGCCGCCGCCGAGTCCGATGTGGACGGCGAGTCGACAAAGCTCCTTTCGCGCTTCCGCGAGCTCGCCGAGGAGTACCGCCAGGACGAACTGGTCGTGAAGATCCGTGACAAGGAGCTGCGCACGCAGCTGTGGCGCGACACGTTGTCGGGCAACCGGATCCCGCGCGTCGCCCTGCCGCGGTACGCCGAGTCCGGTGAGCTGCTGTCGTTCCTGCGCCGCGAAAACCTGCCGGGTTACTTCCCGTACACCGCGGGCGTCTTCCCGTTCAAGCGCGACGGCGAGGACCCGGCGCGGATGTTCGCCGGCGAGGGTGACGCGTTCCGCACCAACCGCCGGTTCAAGCTGCTTTCGGCCGACTCGGAGGCCAAGCGGCTCTCCACGGCGTTCGACTCGGTGACGCTCTACGGCCACGACCCCGACACGCGTCCCGACATCTACGGCAAGGTCGGCACGTCGGGCGTGTCCATCGCGACGCTCGACGACATGAAGGCGCTCTACGACGGCTTCGACCTGACCGCGCCGAACACGTCGGTGTCGATGACCATCAACGGCCCGGCGCCGACGATCCTGGCCTTCTTCCTCAACACGGCGATCGACCAGAAGCTGACGGCGTTCCGCGAGGAGCACGGCCGCGAGCCGTCCGACGCCGAGGCCGCCGAACTGCGCGAGTGGGTGCTGAAGAACGTCCGCGGCACGGTGCAGGCCGACATCCTCAAGGAGGACCAGGGCCAGAACACCTGCATCTTCTCCACCGAGTTCAGCCTCCGGATGATGGCCGACATCCAGGAGTGGTTCATCTCCCGCGGCGTGCGGAACTTCTACTCGGTATCGATTTCCGGCTACCACATCGCCGAGGCCGGGGCGAACCCGATCTCGCAGCTGGCGTTCACGCTGTCCAACGGCTTCACCTACGTCGAGTCGTACCTCGCGCGCGGCATGGACATCGACGACTTCGCGCCGAACCTGTCGTTCTTCTTCTCCAACGGCATGGACGCCGAGTACTCGGTGCTCGGCCGGGTCGCGCGGCGGATCTGGGCGGTGGCCATGCGCGAGCGCTACGGCGCGAACGAGCGGTCGCAGAAGCTGAAGTACCACGTGCAGACGTCCGGGCGGTCGCTGCACGCGCAGGAGATGAGCTTCAACGACATCCGCACCACGCTGCAGGCGCTCTGCGCGCTCTACGACAACGCGAACTCCCTGCACACCAACGCGTTCGACGAGGCGATCACGACGCCGTCGGAGTCTTCGGTGCGCCGCGCGATGGCCATCCAGATGATCATCAACAAGGAGTGGGGCCTGTCGAAGAACGAGAACCCGCTGCAGGGTTCGTTCGTCATCGACGAGCTGACCGACCTGGTCGAGGAGGCCGTGCTGGCCGAGTTCTGCCGGATCAGCGAGCGCGGCGGCGTCCTCGGCGCGATGGAGACGGGCTACCAGCGCGGCAAGATCCAGGACGAGTCGATCCTGTACGAGCGCAAGAAGCACGACGGCTCGCTGCCGATCATCGGCGTCAACACGTTCCGCAACCCGCACGCGGGGGAGGAGGACGTCGAGGTCGAGCTGGCGCGGGCCACGGAGGACGAGAAGAAGTCCCAGCTGGACCGCCTCGCGGACTTCCGGCACCGCCACCACGAGGAGGCCCAGCAGGCCCTGAAGGCACTGCGCGAAGCGGCCACCCGCGGCGGCAACCTGTTCGGGGTGCTGATGGACGCGGCGCGGGTGTGCTCGCTGGGCCAGATCACGGAGGCGTTCTTCGAGGTCGGCGGCCAGTACCGGCGCAACGTCTGAGCCGCATCGCCGTGCGGAGCCGGGTAACGACCCGCTCGCCCGTCCCGACTGTGTTCGTGACCAGTCGGGACGGAGGCGCCGGTGACCTTGTTGCGGATCGGTCTCTGGCGCGCGTGGATCGTCTTCCGCCGCCGGCCGTTGGCGTTCAGCATCAGCGCCGGGCTGCTGCTCGCCCAGCTGCTGGTGTCCGGGAAAGCCGCGTTCTGGCTCGTCCTGGCGCTCGCGATCGCCGCCACGGGCAAGGAACTGCTGGACATCGCCATGAAGGTCTTCGACCACTTCAAAGAGGTCAAGGCCGCGAAGTCGGTGTCGCGGGCTGAACCCATGCTGCTGCCCTACAAGAGCCCCTACGACCGCTGGGCGAAGATCGCCGCGGACGGCTGTGAAGCCGTCCACGATCCGGAGCTGGACGCCGAACTCGCGGCGGACGCGCGGATAGCGTTCGACGCGAAGCCCGAGATGTGGCGGCCGACGGGCAAGCACGAAGAAGTCCGCGCACTCAAGGTGTCGACGCTAGCTTTCGACGAGGACAAGGTCCGGCTGGGTTCGGACCTCTTCGCCGGCACCGAGCGGGTGCAGGTGCAGCGGACCAGCTATTCGGCCTTCCTGGTGACGAACCGGCTCGCCACCTACGAGTTCCGGGAGAAGGATTCGCTGCACGAGCTCATCGAGTTCCCCGACGGGCCGGCGGCGGGCCACACCGAGCTGCCCAGGCTCGAGTGGAGCAACTGCTCGAACCACATCGGCGTCGACGTGCTCGCCGTCGCCGGCGGCAAGCTCCTCCTGCAACGGCAGACGAGCCGGAACGAATTGTCGAAGGACCTGCTCGCCGGTTCGGGCAGCGGCTCGGCCGATTGGCGTGATCTCGAGGCTCGGCGGCGCCGGCGCACGCTCCGGCGCCGCTCCCGGCCGCGAAGCTCCGATCTGCTGGCGTTCGTCAAGCACGCCATGTGGCGCGAAATGGTCGAGGAGATGGGGCTTTCCGCGGCCGAGCAGCACCAGCCCGAGGACATCAAGGTCGTCGGGTACAGCCGGGTCACTTCGCTCGGCGGCAAGCCGCAGTTCTACGGGATCGCTTCGCTGGGCCGGGTGACCACCCGGATCACCCGCAAGGACAAACTCTTCACCTTCGACCACCGGACCGTCGACTTCGACCCCTACGACGGCGTTCCGGGGCTGCTCGTGGCGCTCGACGAGATCGAGCGCCGGTACCGCGGCCAGCTGTCCTTCCCGCTGTACGTGAACATCCAGCTGATCCGGCAGTGGCTCGACCGGGATCCGGCGGGCGCGGCGGTGTGGCTCAAGCTGGGCTGAGCCTCAACCGCAGGTACGCCCGGTCGTCGAACGAGTTCGCGCCGGGGCGGAGCCCTTTGGTCTCCGGCGGATCCAGCATGAGCGGGTCGCGCTCCAGCCGGCCGGCCAGCAAGCGCTCGCTTTCGGCCAGGTCGGGCGCCGGCTCGGGGTAGCCGTCGGTGGTGAGCGCGACTTCGTGGACCTCGGGCGGGATCGGGATCACTTCGACGAAGCCGTCCGGGACGTCCTGCCCGTCGACAGCGCCGTAGCCGTATCGGGGGACTGGCCGGTTGCGCAGGCCGGTGAGCGCGCGCAGCAGCTCCTGCACCGCGGCGCGGCCCGGGTCCTCGGCGAGGAGCGTCGCTTCCGGAACGCCGTCGGCGAGGTGGCGGCGCAGCACGAGAGCCCGGGCCTCCGCGACGACCCGCTCCCCGGTCGGCCGCGGCGGTACCGGGGTGCCGTCCAGCAGGACACGGCCTTCCCCGACGCGCCAGACCTCGCGCCGCGGCCGGTGCAGCACGCAGAACGTCACCGCCGAGCCCTCGCCGGGGGCGGCCCCGGCTTCGGCCAGCAGCGACCGGACGAGGGCGGTCGTGCCGGACACGGCCGCGCGGGCGCCGGTATCGGCCGCGGTGGCGGCGAGGTGGCCGGCGACCGCTTCGGCCAGCGCGGCGCCGTCCGGGCCCCGGTCCCACGGCTTGCCGGTCGCGCCGTCGGCGACGCCCAGCACGTGCTCTCCGAGGATCAGCCGGTCGGCGCAGGGCGCGGCGGAGGTCCGCGGCACCACCGCCGACTCGACGATCACGGGGTCGAACGTACCGCCTTCGGGTGCCGGCCGGGGCCGGGACACGGGATGACTCCATCGTGCAAGCCTTGCCGGGCGGGTGGTACTCCTTGAACATGAAATTCGGGATCTCGACGTTCGTGACCGACGAAGGCATCCGGCCCGACGTGCTGGGTGCGGCGCTGGAAGAGCGCGGCTTCGAGTCGCTGTGGCTGGCCGAGCACTCGCACATCCCGGTGAGCCGGGAAACCCCGTACCCGGGCGGCGGTGACCTGCCGCGCGTGTACTACCGCACCCTCGACCCGTTCGTGGCGCTGACCGCCGCGGCCACCGCGACCTCGGAGCTGCTGCTCGGCACCGGGATCGCGCTGCTGATCCAGCGTGACCTGATCCACACCGCCAAGGAGGTCGCGTCGCTGGACCTGATCTCCGACGGCCGCGCGCTGTTCGGCGTCGGCGTCGGCTGGAACCGGGAGGAGATGCGCAACCACGGCACCGACCCGAAGACGCGCGGCGCGCTGATCGACGAGCAGCTGGCCGCCCTCAAGGAGATCTGGACGAAGGACGAGGCCGAGTTCCACGGCGAGCACATCGACCTGGACCCGATCTTCAGCTGGCCGAAGCCGGTGCAGAAGCCGCACGTCCCGATCTACATCGGCGGCGAGAGCGAAGCCGCCCTGAACCGCCTGGCCAAGTACGGCGACGGCTGGCTGCTCCGGGGCTACACGAAGTACCAGGAGGCGCAGCGCGTCCGCGGCTGGCTGGCGGACCAGGGCCGCGAAGACGTCCCGTTCGCGGTCTTCGGCGGGCCGACGACGCCGAAGGTGATCGACGGCTTCCGCGAAGCCGGTGTCGAGCGGTACACGTTCCTGCTGGACACGCTGCCGGAAGCGGAGACGCTCAAGGCGCTCGACGAGCTGGCGAAGGTGGCCGCCGCGCACCGCTGAAGCACGCGCCCGGCACCGGAAACTGTCGGTGCCGGGCGATAGAGTGGAACCGGGGGGCGCCCCCGCGGGTCACGCGCGCTGGCTACTTGTCCAGCAGCAGGTGCACCGACAGTTCGAGGCGGTTGGCGACGTCGGCCGCCGAGGCGCGGCGGGTCACCCAGGCCACCAGGTTCGCCATCCAGACGTCCGCGACCACGTGGAAGATGTCGCGGTCGGCCTCGGTCGGCTCGGCGATGCCCATCGCCTTGGCGAACATGTTCTCCATCAGCCGCCCGACCTGCTCGACCTCGGCGGCGGCGGAGGTGTCGGCGAACATGAACGCGCGCACCATGGCCTCGGTCAGGTGGGGGTCGCGCTGCATCATGCGCGTGTTGCGGCCGAGCACGAACATCAGCCGCTCGGCGGGCGTGTCGCCCGGGATGGCCTGGCGCTCCAGCTTCTCCTGCGCGCGCTCGAACTCGCGGGCCAGCCCGGACACGAGCAGGTGGATCTTCGAGGGGAAGTACCGGTACAGCGTGCCGAGGGCGACGTCGGCCTTCTCGGCGACGGCGCGCATCTGGACGGCGTCGTAGCCGCCCTTCGAGGCGAGCGCGAGGGTGGCGTCGATGATCCGGCGGCGGCGGTCGCGCTGGGCGGCCGAGCCGAGTTCGTCGGCCCCGATCGCGCTCAGGCCGTTGCCGCGGGCCTTGGTCTTGCCTGGCATCGGCATCCCCTGTCCTTCGGAACTTGTTCCAGTTCACGACGTAGATTACCGGTCCTGGCGAACCTCGCGACAATTGACCCACTGGCCGAAAAACTATAACACGTTCTACACTCGCGAGTAGTGTCCCTTCCCGCCAGGAGGCTCGATGCCGGTCGCGCTCACCGACGAACAGGCCGCGCTGGCCGAGGCGATCCACGCCTGGTCCGCGGCGTACCATCCGCGGGAGGCGGTGCGCGCGGCGGAAACCGGGGACGGCGCGGGAATCCCGGCCGGCTTCGCCGCGCTCGGCCTGTTCGGGGTCGCGCTGCCCGCCGCGGTCGGCGGGGCCGACGGCAGCGTCGCCGACCTCGCCGCCGGGCTCGCCGCGGCGGCGGAGGACCTCGTTCCCGGACCGGTGCTGGGCACCGCGCTCGCCGGGCTACTGCTCGCCGAAGTTCCCGAAGCGAAAGAGCTGCTCCCGGCCCTGGCCGAGGGGGAAGCCACCGTCGCGGTGCTCCTGGACGCAGTGTCCCTCGAGGACGGCCTCAGCGGGCCGGTGCCCGGGGCGCATCCGGACGCCTGGCTGCTGGTGCCGGTCGACGGCGGCCACGTCCTGCTCGCGCCCGGCACGCCGGGGGTGACCGTCGAGCCGCTGGCCGCGTTCGACTTCTCGCGCCCGCTGGCGCGCCTCCGGTTCTCGGGGGTCCGGGCCGAGGTCCTCACCTTGCCGCCGGTGGAGCCGTTGGCGGTGGTCCTGGCCGCGGCCGAGGCGGCGGGGGTGGCGCGGCGGTGCCTGACCGTCGCCGTCGAGTACGCCAAGGTCCGCGAACAGTTCGGCAAGCCGATCGGGGCGTTCCAGGCGATCAAGCACCTGTGCGCCGAGATGCTCTGCCGCGCCGAAGCCGCCGAGGCGCTGGCCTGGGACGCGGCTTCCGGGCAGCACCCGCTTTCGGTGGCGAGCGCGGCGGTGGTCGCCCTGGACGCGGCCGTCGCCAACGCCAAGGACTGCGTCCAGGTCCTCGGCGGGATCGGGTTCACCTGGGAGCACGACGCGCACCTGTACCTGCGCCGGGCCGTGGCGCTGCGGCAGTGGCTCGGCGGGTCGTGGCGGCGGCGGGCGGCGTCGCTGGCGCTGTCCGGGACCGAGCGCACGCTGGGCGTCGACGTCGGCGACGATCCCGCGCTGCGGGACGAGGTCGCGCGGATCGCCGCGCTGTCCCCGGGTGAACAGCGAGTCGCGCTGGCCGACGCCGGGTTGCTGACACCGCACTGGCCGGCGCCCTACGGCCGGGGCGCCGACGCCGCGGAGCAGCTGCGGATCGACTCCGTGCTGGCGTCCGCCGGTGTCCGCCGTCCGGACCTGGTGATCGGCGCGTGGGCGGTGCCGACGATCCTCGAGCACGGCAGCGACGAGCAGCGGGCGCGGTTCGCCCGGCCCACCCTGCGCGGCGAGCTGACGTGGTGCCAGCTGTTCAGCGAGCCCGGCGCCGGGTCCGACCTGGCGGCCCTGCGGACGGCGGCGCGGCGCGTCGACGGCGGCTGGCGGCTGTCCGGGCAGAAGGTGTGGACGTCGCTGGCCCGGGAAGCCGACTGGGGCATCTGCCTCGCCCGCACCGACCCGGACGCGCCCAAGCACAAAGGCATCACGTACTTCCTGGTCGACATGCGGGCTTCGGGGATCACCACGCGGCCGCTGCGCGAGATCACCGGCGAGGCGGTGTTCAACGAGGTGTTCCTCGACGACGTGTTCGTGCCGGACGCCGACGTCGTCGGCCCGCCGGGCGGCGGCTGGCGGCTGGCGCGCACGACGCTGGCCAACGAGCGGGTGGCCATCGGGAGCGGGTCGGCGGTCGGCGAGAGCGTGCAGGCATTGGTGTCCACAATGGACGCCGCGGCGGCGGACGACGTCGCGCTGGACCGGCTCGGCTCGCTGGTGGCCGACGGTGTCGCGGGTTCGGTGCTGGACCTGCGCGCGGCCCTGCGCCGGCTGGAGGGCCAGGACCCCGGCGCCGAGTCGAGCGTCCGGAAGCTGCTCGGCGTGCAGCACCGGCAGGAGGTCGCGGAGTTCGCGCTGGAGCTGGCCGGCTCGGGCGCGTTGCTCGCCGACGGCTCGCCGCAGCACGAATTCCTGCTGACCCGCTGCCTTTCGATCGCGGGCGGCACCACCCAGGTCCTGCGTTCCCTCACGGCCGAACGTCTCCTGGGCCTGCCCCGCGGCTGATGCCCCGGCAAACACGCGTGATGCCCCTCCAGACACGCGTGATGCCCGTCGGCGCCCGGGTGAGTTGCGTTGGGCAACGGTGCGAAAGGACCGTTCGCGCCGCCGAAGGCAAAACTGTCGGGGGCGTGTTCTAGCGTTGCGGTCGTGGAGTTCAGCGCAGACACCCAGGCCACCTACCTCCCCGCGGATCCCCCGCGGGACGGGGTGCTGGCCCTGTGGGGCGACGACGTGGCCGGCGGGACCACGATCGAGCTCGTGCTGCCCCGCGGAGCGAAGTTCGCGCGGACGAAGGTCGAGGCCGAGCTGGTCCCCCTGGAGCGGGCGCTGCCCCGGCTGCTGTCGGTGGGGGAGCAGGCCAGCCCGGCGGTCGCGGCCTGGTCGGCGGCCGTCAACGCCGGGGTGAACCTCGTCGCCCGCGGACGGCTGAGGCCGGCCGCCTCACCGGGAGGTGCGGCGGCCTGGCGGATCGGCCCGCTGGACGCCGCGGACGAGGAGCTGCTGCGGGGGCTGGCCGGCGCCCTGCCACCGGAGGCGTACGCGCTGCCGCTGACCGGGCTGAAACGCATCCGCCTGCACTCACCGGACTCGTTGGTCCGCGCGCTCTGGGACGCGACGGCAGACCTTCTGGTGCGCAGCCCGGCGGCACCCGTCGGCGCGGGCGATCCGGCGTTCGCGGCGCGCGAACCGGCCCTGCTCGGCCCGGACGGCGCCGCCTGGCTGGCGGAGCTGGAGGCCCGCGAGCCCCGCGGGATCCAGGTGCTGCTGCGGGTCGAGGGCCTCGACGACGACTCGTTCGCCGGGGTGCTGGCGGTGCGCAGCATGGCCGAGCCGAGCCTGGTGGTGGAGGCGGCAACGCTGTGGGACGCCCCGGACGCGGTGCTGAACCGCCTCGGCGACCAGGTCGAGACGCAGCTGCTGCTGGGCCTGCGCCGCGGCGCACGGGCCTGGGCGCCGCTGGGCCGGGTGCTGACCCAGGCGACGCCCGCTTCGCTGGCGTTGTCCGACGACGAGGTGGTCGACCTGCTGACGGACGGCGCCCGCGAGCTGGGCGGAGCAGGCATCGAGGTCCTCTGGTCGAAGGGGCTGTTCGCGGGCGAAGTGAAAGCCCGGGCGAGCGCAACCCAGGCGCCGGCGAGCGTCACGGAGGCGGAGTTCGCCCTGCGTTCGCTGCTGGAGTTCCGCTGGCAGCTCAGCCTCGGCGGCGAGCAGCTGACCGAGGCCGAGGTGGCGGCGCTGGCGGAGGCCAAGAGGCCGCTGGTCCGCCTGCGTGGGCAGTGGGTCCGGGTCGACCCGCAGCTGCTGGCCCGGGTCCGCGGCCGCACCCGCAAGCTGGAGGCGGGCGAAGCACTGGCGGCGGCGTTGACGGGCGAGCTGGAGGTGGACGGCGAGCGCGTGGAGTTCGCGGCCCCGCCGGCGCTGGGTGGGCTGGCTTCCCGCATCCGCGACCGCGGGGAGGCCTCGGTGGCGCCCCCGCCGGGGCTGCAGGCGACACTGCGGCCGTACCAGCAGGCGGGGTTGTCCTGGCTGGCGACGATGACGGGGCTGGGGTTGGGCGCCTGCCTGGCCGACGACATGGGGCTGGGCAAGACGATCCAGCTGATCGCGCTCCATCTGCACCGGCGCGAGCTGGCCCGGGTGGGCGCGCTGCAGCCGGGCGAGGGGCAGTCCGGCGATGCGGAACGCCCGGCGGCCGCCCAACTGCCGACGCCCGGCGAGGGGCAGCGCGCCCGCTTGGGGGCCGAGGAGCGGCCCGGTGACCTCGCTGGCCCAGTGGCCGAGGCGCAGCCCGATAAGGAGCGGCCAGGCGAGGCTGCCCGCTCGGCGGCCGCCCCGGTGTCCGGTGAGGAAGAGCTCGGCGAGGCCGCTCGGTCGGCTGCCGAGCCGCAGCCCGGCGAGGGCCAACCCGGCGAGGCCGGTGAACCGGAAGCCGGGTCGCCGCCGATCGGTGAGCACCCGGCAGCCGTGGGCGAAGCGGTGCCCACCGGTGCCGAACCGCTTGCCGAGCCCGGGCGCGCCGGGGGCGGTCCGACCCTCGTCCTCTGCCCCACCTCCCTCCTCGGCAACTGGGAACGCGAGTTCGCCCGCTTCGCGCCCGGCATCCCCGTCCGGCGGTTCCACGGCGGCGGCCGCCATCTCGACGACCTCGCCTCCGACGAGGTCGTCCTCGCCACCTACGGCGTCCTCCGCCGCGATCGCGAAACGCTGTCCGAAGTGGACTGGGGCCTCGTCGCCGCCGATGAGGCGCAGCACGTCAAGAACCCGCTCTCCGCCACCGCCAAGGAGCTGCGCAAGATCCCCGCCCGGGCCAAGGTCGCGCTCACCGGCACCCCGGTCGAAAACCGGCTCACCGAGCTGTGGTCCATTGTGGACTGGACCACCCCCGGGCTGCTCGGCCCGCTCGACCGCTTCCGCCGCACCGTGGCGCGCCCGATCGAGCGCGACCGCGACAAGGCCGTCACCGAACGGCTGGCCACCACCGTCCGGCCGTTCCTGCTGCGGCGGCGCAAGACCGACCCGGACATCGCCCCGGAACTGCCGCCCAAGACCGAAACCGACCGGTTCGTCCCGCTCACCGCCGAGCAGACCACGCTCTACGAAGCCGTCGTGCGGGAGAACCTCGCCGAAATCCGGGAAAAGGAGGGCATCGAACGGCGCGGGCAGGTGCTGCGGCTGCTCACCGAACTCAAGCAGATCTGCAACCACCCCGCCCAGTTCCTCAAGGAACCGCACGGCGCGCTCACCGGCCGCTCCGGGAAGCTCGCCGCGTTCGAAGAACTGCTGGACGTCATCCTCGACGAAGGCGAAAGCGTCCTGGTGTTCAGCCAGTACGTCCAGCTCTGCCGCCTGCTCGAACGCCGCCTGACCGAGCGCGGCCTGCCCACCGAGCTGCTCTCCGGCGACAGCTCCCCGGCGAAGCGGCAGGACATGGTCGACCGGTTCCAGGCCGGCGAAATCCCGGTCTTCCTGCTCTCGCTCAAGGCGGGCGGCGTCGGGCTCAACCTGACCCGCGCCACCCACGTGATCCACTACGACCGCTGGTGGAACCCCGCCGTCGAGGACCAGGCCACTGACCGCGCCTACCGGATCGGGCAGGACAGGCCGGTCCAGGTGCACCGGCTGATCGCCGAAGGCACCCTCGAAGAGCGGATCGCGCAGGTCCTCGAAAAGAAGCGGGGCCTCGCCGAGTCGATCGTCGGGGCAGGGGAGGACTGGATCACCGAACTGTCCGACGACGAGCTCGCCGACCTGGTCCGGCTCGGGGGCGGGTGATGCCACCGAGGCGGAACTTCGGCACGACGTGGTGGGGCCGCGCCTGGGTCGAGGCGCTGGAGCAGCGCGCGAAACTCGACCCGAACCGGCTGCCCCGCGGGCGGACGTACGCGCGAAAAGGCACGGTCAGCGAGCTGCACTTCGGTGCCGGCGAGATGACGGCGCGGGTGCTCGGCAGCCGGCCGCAGCCCTACAAGGTGACGATCACCATGCGCACCTTCACCGACGGCGAGTGGGACACCCTGCTCGGCGTGGTCGGCACCCAGCTCGGCCACGCGGCGGCGCTGCTCGACGGCGAGCTGCCCGGCGCGCTCACCGAGCAGGCGCGCGAGGCGGGCGTCGACCTGCTGCCTGGCCCCGGCGACCTGCGGCCGCGGTGCTCGTGCCCGGACTCGGCGAACCCGTGCAAGCACGTCGCCGCGGTGTACTACCTGGTCGCCGACGAGGTGGACCGCGACCCGTTCACGCTCTTCCTCCTGCGTGGCCGCCCAAGGTCGGACGTGCTGGCCGAACTCCGCGCCCGCCGCTCGCCCGCGCGCGGCGAGAAACCGAAGCTCCCGAAACCCGCGGACGAGGGCCTGACACCCCGCGCCGCCTACGGGCGGCGGCCGGGCGCGATCCCCGCCCTGCCGCCACCGCCGCGCGTGCCCGGGCCGCCGGCGGTCCTGGACCTCGACCCGCCCCCGGCCACCGGCTGGACGGCGGCGGCGCTGGCCACCCTCGCGGCGGACGCGGCCGCCCTCGCCCGCGACCTCCTGTCCGGCGGGCCGCCCGCGGCGGAGCTGACGTTCGAGGAAGACCTCGCCCGCCGCGCGGCCGCCCGCACCGGCCCGGAGATCACCGCACTGGCCACGGCGGCGGAGGTATCCCCGAAAGACCTGGCCCGCTGGGCCGAGGCCTGGCGCGAGGCAGGCCGCGGCGGCTTGGCGGCGCTGCGGGAGAGCTGGCAGCCGGGGCCGGGCCCCTTGTCCGAAGGACAGGAAACCCTGGCCGACGCGGGCCTCCCGGGCAAGCCGAAGATCTGGCGCAACCGCGTGACCCACGGAAATCTGCAACTGCGCTACGGCCGCGACGCCCGCTGGTACCGCTTCGTCCGCGAAGGAACGGAGTGGCGCCTCGACGGACCACCCTCCGCGAGCCCCCTGGATCTCGTCTACTGACCGGCGGAAACCCGCTCAGCCTTCCAGGCGCTGTAGGTGAAGTCCAGGAACCGGGCCACGCCGCGGACCACGTGCGCCGACCGCACCGACGTGAACACGTCGAACGCGTGCTGTGCCCCGGCCAGCTCCGCATACGCCACCGGCTGCCGGGACTTCTCCCGCAGCCGCGCGACGAACTCGCGCGCCTCCCGCACCGGGACCAGCGAATCGTCGCGGCCGTGGATCACGAAGAACGGCGGCGCGTCCGACGTGATCCGGTCCAGCGGGGACGCCGCGATGTAGTCGTCCAGGTGGGTCACCGGGTCGCGGTCCGGCGCGAACACGCGGCGGGCGATCAGGCTCTCCAGCCGGTACTTGCTCGCCGGGGCGCCCGAAGTCGCCGCGAAGTCGTACACCCCGTAGTGGGGGACGCAGGCCTGGATGCTCGTGTCCGCGTCCTCGAACGACGGCTGCAACGCCGGGTCGTTCTGGGACAACGCCAGCAACGCCGACAGGTGGCCGCCCGCCGAGCCGCCCGTCACCGCCACGAACCGCGGGTCGCCGCCGTAGGAAGCGATCGAAGAGCGGATCCAGGCCAGGGCCTGCTTCGCCGCGACGATGTGCGCCGGCCACCGGCGCGCCGGCGCAAGCGGGTAGTTGATCGCGACGCACACCCAGCCGCGGCGGGCCAGGTAGCGCATCAGCGGCCGGCCCTGCTCCTCCTTGTTGCCGATCACCCACGCGCCGCCGTGGACCTGCAGCAGCACCGGGGCGCCGGACACATCCGAAGAGGGCCGGTACACGTCCAGCAGGAACCGCTTGCCGCCCGGGGCGTAGGCGATGTCGCGGTCGACCCGGACGTCCGGGGCGCCCATCCGGAACGGCAACGCCAGCTCGCCCCACGGCAGACCCAGATCGGACCGGCCCAGTTCCGCCGCGTAGTCGGAACCCAAAGCGGCCGTCAGCGCCTTCTCGATCTCCTCGCGAGCACCGTGGCCGGTGCGGACCAGCGTGGCCAACCCCGCGGCGGACGCCGCCGCCATCGCCAGGCCCACCTTCGTCGAGCGGTCGCCGACGCCGTGGCGGGCCACGTGCAGCGCGGTGTCCGCCGCCGTCAGGGCCAGGAACTGGGGCGCCAGCTCGCCGGTCAGCCACCCGGCGAAGAACACCGGGATCGTCGTGGACCGGGCCCGCAGCGGGCGGAGGGCATTGGCGGTGAGACCGAGCTGGACCGCGCGACGGATCAGGAAATTCGGCTGCACCACCGCGATCATACCGGCGAGTAGGGTGCTGTGTCGTCAGTCACTGACCCGACCACAGTCACGGCCGGATGGCTTTCGTGGCAACGGTTGCTTGTCGCTCGGGGGCCGGCCTGCTTTTGGTCGGATCAGTGACGTGCCGCTCACCGGACGTGGCCTACCCTGGCTTCATGCAGAGACTGAGCGGCCTCGACGCGAGCTTCCTCTACCTCGAGACGTCGTCGCAGGTCCTGCACGTCTGCGGGCTGCTCATCCTCGACGGCTCGACCGTCCCGGGCGGCTACACCTTCGCGAAGCTGCACGAGAAGCTCGACGAACGCGTCCGGCTGATCCCGGCGTTCCGCCGCAAACTGCACAACCCGCTGTGGAACCTCAGCCACCCCGTGTGGGTGGAGGACGAGGAGTTCGACCTCGACCACCACGTGCACCGCATCGGTGTGCCCGCCCCCGGCGACCGCGCCGAGCTGGCCGGGCTGTGCGCGCACATCGCCGGGCAGCAGCTCGACCGCGCGCACCCGCTGTGGCAGCTGTACGTCATCGAAGGTCTCGCCGACGGCCGGCTCGCCGTGCTGCTCAAGATGCACCACGCCAGCGTCGACGGCGTCAGCGGCGCCAGCCTGATCACCTACCTGGCCGGCCTCGAGCCCGACGGGCCGATGCCGGAGATCGAGGAGCACCGGAACGCCGCGATGCCGTCGCCGCTGGACCTGATCCGCTCCGGCGTCGAAAGCGTCGTGAAGCGCCCGGCCGAGGTCGCGCGGCTGCTGCCCGACCTCCTCGGGCTGATGCCGCGCTGGGTCGGCCGGGCGTTGCGCGGCAAGGGGATGCCGATCCCGTTCACCGCGCCGCGGACGTCGCTGAACGGCACGATCACCGGGCACCGCAGCGTCGCCTTCGCCCAGCTCGACCTCGCCGACATCAAGGGCGTCAAGAACGCTTTCGGCGTCACGGTGAACGACGTCGTGCTCGCGCTCGTCGCCGGCGCGCTGCGCGAGTTCCTCGCCGCCCGTGGCGAACTGCCGGAGGACCCGCTGGTGGCGACCGTCCCGGTTTCGGTGCACGACCGCACCGAACGCGAGCACGGCAGCAACAAGGTCTCGGCGTTCTTCGCCTCCCTGCCGACGCACCTGGCCGACCCGGCCGCGCGCGTGTTCTTCCTCGCCGAAGCCAACCGGCGCGCGAAGGACCACCACCACGAGATCGACGCCGACATGCTGCAGGACTGGGCGCAGTTCTCGGTCGGGACGGCGTTCGGGCTCGCCGTGCGCGCGTATTCGGCGCTGCGCCTGGCCGAAAAGCACCCGGTGGTGCACAACCTGGTCGTCTCGAACGTGCCCGGCCCGCCGATGCCGCTGTATTCCTGGGCGCGCGGATCACCGGCTTCTACCCGCTCGGCCCGGTCTTCCACGGCGCCGGGCTGAACGTCACGGTGCTGTCCAACGCGGGGAAGGTGCACGTCGGCCTGCTCGGCGCGCGGGAGCTGGTCAAGGACCTGTGGCCGCTCGCCGACGCGCTCCCGGACGCACTGGCCGAGCTGGTCAAGGCCGCGGGCTGAGCACCACCACCGGGATCTCCCGGTCGGTCCACGCCTGGTACTTCGCGAAGTCCGCGTACAGCTCGACCAGCCGCGGCCACAGCTCGGCGCGTTCGGCGCCCTCCGCGACCCGGGCCGTGACCGCAACCCCGCGCCGGCCCTTGAGGTCGATCCGCGTTTCGGGGTGCGCCAGCAGGTTGTGGTACCACTGCGGGTGCCGGGGCAGCCCGCCCTGCGAACCGACGATGACGACGTCGTCGCCGGAGCGCAGGTACAGCAGCGGGGTGGTGAACAGCCGCCGGGACCTGCGGCCGCGGTGCTCCAGCAGCAGTGTCGGCACCGGCTTGCGGAACCCGGCCCCCACCCGCCACTTGCTGCCGACGCGGCCGCCGGTCAGCCGGAAGACCGCCACCTGCGCCTTCGCCAGGTATTTCATGGCCTTCGCGGTGACTGGCGAGTCGAGGCCGTCGGGTTTCTGATCGGGCAGGCTGAAGCGTCCCATCAGGGATTCCTTCCTCGGAGGGAGTGGACCGCGGCGAGCAGGGCGGGCACCCAGCGGTCGGCGGCGAGCACGCAGGCCGCGTGCCCGGCCGCGACCTCGTAGGTGGCGGCGCCGGGGATCCGGCGGGCCAGGGACCGCTGGTGGGCGGGCGCGATGAACCGGTCCCGGGCGGTCACCACGACCGCGGCCGGCAGCCGCAGCGTGTGCAGCCACGGCGTCGAGTCGAACCGCCCGATCTCGTCGACGGCGACCGCGATCTCCCACGGCCTGGTCGAGCGGAACTCCCGCAGCCCCCACCGGCGGTCGGCGAGACGTTCGCGGGGGAGCGCGGCGGGCGCGGCCGGCGGCGGCACGTGCTCGCGCAGCCGGCGCAGCGTCCGGCCGAAGACCTCGAGGGCGACGCGCTGCCGCAGCCCCCGGCCGAAGTGGCCCGCGGTGGAGCACAGCACCACCCCGGTAACACGTTCTGGTTCGGCGCGGGCCACGAGCTGCGCCACCAGCCCGCCCATCGAGTAGCCGGCGATCGCGAACCGGCCGACGCCGAGCGCGTCCGCGACCGCGGTGACGTCTTCCGCGCAATCGGCCAGCCGGAACTCCGGCGAGCGGATGCCCTGGCCGTGCCAGCGCTGGTCGAACACGACGACCCGGTGGTGCCGCGCCAGCCGCGCGAGAGCCGGATACCAGGTCAGCAGGCCCGTGCAGGCCACCGAATGCAGCAGGAAGAGCGCGGGCGCGTCCCGTGGGCCGACGTCGGTGACCACGGTGCGGCCGCGGCCCGGCAGCTCCACGGGGACCGGTTCGGGCACGCCCGCCGTCGGCGGCACGGTGATCCGCCGCCGTCTCCCCGCCATTGCGCCACCCCCGGGGGTTGCCGTGCCCGCCCTTTCCGGTTAAGACTAGAACAGGTTTCAATATTGCGCCCGATCCGGAGGACAGGCGTGGACTTCGCCCTTGACGAAACGCAGACCGAGATCGCCGCCCTCGCCGCGAAGGTGCTCAGCGACTTCGGGGGTGCGACCCCCGGACCCCG
This sequence comes from Amycolatopsis sp. NPDC005003, assembly GCF_053600695.1. NCBI lineage: Bacteria > Bacillati > Actinomycetota > Actinomycetes > Pseudonocardiales > Pseudonocardiaceae > Amycolatopsis > Amycolatopsis sp. NPDC005003. Next base: position 53,451 of record NZ_JBSGAI010000037.1, read on the forward strand.
CCCGGGGGGCGCTGCCCCCGCGGACCCCTCGAAGCGGGTGGCGCGGGACGACCCTTGGCGCGCCTTGGCGGCCTCCGGCCTGCTCGCCCTGGCGCTGCCCCCGGAGCTGGAAGGCGACGGCCTCGGGGTCGCCGAGGTCGCCCAGGTCCTGACCGAGGTGGGCCGGGCCGCCGCGCCGGTGCCCGCGTACGCCGCGCTCGCCCTGGGTGTCCTGCCGATCGAGTCGCTCGGCACCCCCGCCCAGCGCGCGGAGTTCCTGCCGCCGGTCGCGGCCGGGGACGCGCTGCTCACCGCGGCCCTGCACGAGCCGTCCGCGCCGCTGGCCGCCGAACCGGCCGCGACCGCGCGGGCCGGTGACGGGAAATGGCTGATCAGCGGCGTGAAGACCGCGGTGCCGTACGCCGCCGACGCCCTTCGGATCCTCACCCCGGTGAGCACCGCGCACGGCAGCGCCGTCTACCTCGTCGACCCGCACGCCGACGGCGTCACGCTCGTGGCGACCCCCACCTCCTCCGGAACGCCGGAGTACACCGTCCGGCTCGATGACGTCGCGGTCGAGGAAACGGACCTCCTGTTCGACCGCGGCGCGGTGGCGGCCTTGCACCGGTTCGCGCTGGCCGGCGCACTGGCGCTCGGCGACGGCCTCCTGGCCGGAGCGCTGGCGCTGACCGTGAAGCACGTCGGCGAGCGCACCCAGTTCGGCCGGCCGCTCTCCGCCTTCCAGGCCGTGGCGGGCCAGATCGCCGACGTCTACGTGGCCGCGCGGACCGTGCACCTCGCCGTGACGTCCGCGGTGTGGCGGCTGGCTTCCGGGCTCGACGCGGACGCCGAACTCGACGTCGCCGCCTACTGGCTCGCCACGCAGGCCCCGCAGGCGCTGGCCACCTGCCACCACCTGCACGGCGGCGTCGGCGTGGACGAAACCTACCCGCTGCACCGGTATTCGTCGGCGGTCAAGGATCTCGGCCGGACGCTGGGCGGGGCCGCGCACCGGCTCGGCCGGCTCGGCGAACGAGTGGCGGGGTGAGCGGATGCACGTCGAACTGACCAGCGCGCAACGGCAGCTGCGTGCCGAACTGCGCGAGTACTTCGCCGGGCTGATCAGCCCGGAGGAACGGCGGGCGATGCGGCGCGAGCGGCACGGGCCGGTGTTCCGCGAGATCGTCCGCCGGATGGGCCGCGACGGCCGGCTCGGCGTCGGCTGGCCGGTCGAATACGGCGGCCAGGGCTTCGGCGGGATCGAACAGCACCTGTTCGTCGACGAGGCCGCGCGCGCCGACGTCCAGCTGCCGTCGGTGACGCTGCAGACGGTCGGGCCGACCCTGCAGCAGTTCGGCACCGACGAGCAGAAGTCCTTCTTCCTGCCGAAGATCCTGGCCGGCGAGATCCACTTCGCGATCGGCTACAGCGAACCGGAAGCGGGCACCGACCTCGCGTCGCTGCGCACGACGGCGGTGCGCGACGGCGACGAATACGTCGTCAACGGCCAGAAGATCTTCACCACCGGCGGCCACGACGCCGACTACGTCTGGCTCGCCGTGCGCACCGCGCCGGACGCGCCCAAGCACAAGGGCATCTCGATCCTCATCGTCGACACGCGCAACCCCGGCTACTCGTGGACGCCGATCATCACCTGCGACGGCGCCCACCACGTCAACGCGACGTACTACTCGGACGTCCGCGTGCCGGTGAACCGCCTGGTAGGCGCGGAAAACGCGGGCTGGCGGCTGATCACCACGCAGCTGAACCACGAGCGCGTGATGCTCGGGCCGGCCGGGCGGATCGGCGGCCTGTACGACCGCGTGCGCGCGTGGGCGAGCGCGCACGGCCTGCTGGACCTCGCCGACGTCCGGGCCGTGCTCGCCGAGGCCATGGCCGTGACCCGGGTGAACGAGCTGCTGAACTGGCAGGTCGCGGTGTCCTCGGCGAGTGCGCCGGTGGGCGTCGCCGACGCGTCGGCGACCAAGGTGTTCAGCTCCGAAGCCATCCAGCGGATCGGCCGGAACCTCGAAGAAATCGTCGCGCGGCACGGTGATCTGGCCGACCCGGACACCGCCGAGCTCGCCGAATGGCTCGACCTCACCGCGAAGCGCAACATCGTGCTGACGTTCGGCGGCGGGGTCAGCGAAATCCAACGGGAGCTGATCGCCTCGATCGGCCTGGGTCTGCCGAGGGTGCCACGATGAACGTCCGGGAAGCCGCCGACGCAATCGCCGCGCGCGGGGAAAGCGCGCCGAGCCTGGCGCGGGATCCGGTCAACCAGGCCATGGTGAACAACTGGGTCGAGGCGATCGGGGACACCAACCCGGTCTACACCGAACCGGAGTTCGCCGCGGCGAGCGTCCACAAGGGACTGGTCGCGCCGCCGGCGATGGCCCAGGTGTGGACGATGAAGGGCCTGCACGGCGCGCGGGCCGACGACGACCCGCTCGGCGCCATGATGGCGGTGCTCGACGAGGCCGGGTTCACCTCGGTGGTGGCCACGAACTCGGAACAGACCTACCACCGTTACCTCCGGCCGGGCGAGCAGGTCTCGGCGACGACGCGGCTGGAGAACGTCTTCGGGCCGAAGAAGACCGCCTTGGGCGAGGGCTGGTTCGTGACGACGCGGACGACGTGGTACGTCGGTGACGAGGCCGTCGCCGAAATGATGTTCCGGGTGCTGAAGTTCCGCCCGCCCGCCCCGAAGCCGCCACCGGCGCCGGTGCTGCGGCCGGTGATCAGCCGGGACACCGAGTTCTTCTGGGCCGGCCTTCGCGAGGGCGAGCTGCGGATCCAGCGCTGGGGCGAGACCCTGCGGCACCCGCCGGGGCCGATGCCGCCCGACGGCTCGCTGGACACCAAGCCCGACTACGTCGTCGCGAGCGGCCGGGGGACCGTGTACTCCTACGTCGTGCACCACCACCCGCCGGTGCCGGGCAAGGACCTGCCGTTCGTGGTGGCCCTGGTGGAACTGGAAGAAGGGGTCCGGGTGATGGCCGAGCTCCTGGACGCTTCGCCGGACGAGGTCCACATCGGACTTCCGGTGGTCGCGGCGTTCGTTCGCGTCGACGACGACCTGACCCTGCCCGCGTGGAAGGTGGCCCGATGACCGTCGCCGAAGGGACCGAGCTGCCGCCGCTGACGATCGAGGCGTCGCCGACGTTCGTGGTCAGCACGGCGCTGGCCACCCGGGACTTCCAGGACGTCCACCACGACCGGGACTCGGCCGTGGCCCGGGGCTCGAAGGACATCTTCCTCAACATCCTCACCGACACCGGCCTGGTCCAGCGGTTCGTCTCGGAGTGGGCCGGGCCCGAGGCGCTGATCCGGTCGATCAAGATCCGGCTCGGCGTGCCCTGTTACGCGTACGACACGCTGACTTTCACCGGCCGGGTGGTCTCGGCTTCCGGTCGCGACGTCGTGGTCTCCGTGTCCGGTGTGGACAGTCTCGGCGAGCACGTCGCCGGGACGGTGGAGGTGACCCTGCCGTGACGCTCTCCGGGAAGGCGGCCATCGCCGGGATCGGCGCGACGGAGTTCTCGAAGGACTCCGGGCGCAGCGAACTGCGGCTGGCGGCCGAATGCGTCTCCCACGCACTGGCCGACGCCGGCCTGACGCCGTCCGATGTGGACGGACTGGTGTCGTTCACCATGGACGGCAACGCGGAGATCGCGGTCGCGCGGGAACTGGGCATCCCCGAACTCAAGTTCTTCAGCCGCATCCACTACGGCGGCGGCGCCGCGGCGGCGACCGTGCAGCAGGCCGCGATGGCGGTGGCGACCGGCGTCGCGGACGTCGTCGTCGCGTACCGGGCGTTCAACGAGCGGTCCGGGCACCGCTTCGGCCAGGTGTCGGCCGCGGCGGCCGGGCAGGTCAACTCCTCGGGCGTGGACAACGCGTTCCACTACCCGATGGGCATCGCCACCCCGGCGGCGACGGTGGCCATGGTCGCGCAGCGTTATCTGCACGACTACGGCGCGACGAGCGAGGACTTCGGGCGCGTCGCGGTGGTCGACCGCAAGCACGCGGCGACCAACCCGAACGCGTGGTTCCACGGGCGGCCCATCACCCTCGAGGAGCACCAGTCGTCGCGCTGGGTGGCCGAGCCGCTGCACCTGCTCGACTGCTGCCAGGAGAGCGACGGCGGGGTCGCGCTGGTGGTGACGAGTGTCGAGCGGGCCCGCGACCTCGCGCGGCCGCCGGCGGTGATCGCGGCGGCGGCGCAGGGGAGCGGGCCGGACCAGTACGTGATGACCAGCTACTACCGCGACGACCTGGCCGCGCTGCCGGAAATGGGGGTGGTGGGCCGGCAGCTGTGGGGCCAGTCGGGCCTTGGACCGTCCGATGTGGACGTTGCTGTGCTCTACGACCACTTCACGCCGTACGTGCTGATGCAGCTGGAGGAACTGGGGTTCTGCGGCCGGGGCGAGGCGAAGGACTTCATCGCCGACGGGGCGCTGGAGCTGGACGGCGCACTGCCGCTCAACCCGCACGGCGGGCAGCTCGGCGAGGCGTACATCCACGGCATGAACGGCATCGCGGAGGGCGTCCGGCAGATCCGCGGCACGGCGGCCAACCAGGTCGCCGGCGCCGCCCGGGTGCTGGTCACGGCGGGGACGGGCGTGCCGACCAGCGGACTGGTCCTGACGGGTGACTGAGGCGTCACCTCATTGACGGCTGGTGCGCGGCCGTCGTGGGTGTCACGGTGGAGACACGACCCACGACGGAGAGTGAGATCGATGCTGGTCGACTGGGCCCTCACCGCGGTGTTCGCGGCGCTGGTGCTGCCGTGCGTGCTGCGCCTGGTCCGCCTCGACTACGCGCGGCTGGGCCACGGCGTCCGCCACGGCGACCTGGCGGAGCTGCTGCTGGTGGTGGCGATGGTGGCGATGTTCTCCCCGGTCGGCGGCCCGATCCCGGCGGCGGGCTGGCAGGCGGTGCTGGTGCTGACGACGGGCTGGTTCGCGGCGGCCTGGTGGCGCCACCGGGCCTGCGCCCACCACGCCCTGTCGGCGGCGGCGATGCTGTACATGGTGACGGCGATGCCCCACGGCGGAGCGGACCACGGCCCGTGGCTGACGATGTCGGCCATGGACGCCCGGTTGGCCCTGCCACTGATCGCGGTGGCGGCGGCGGGGTACTTCGTGGCGGATGCGGCTTGGTCGGGGCTGCTGGCGGTGCGAGGCACGGCGGCCGTGGGGGCAGATTCCGGTTCGGGTGTGGCTTCTGGCTCCGGCTCGGGGGTTGTGGGGGCGGATTCCGGCTCCGGCACGGCCGCCGGCTCCGGGCAGGCTTCGCGCGCGGTGTGCCGGGCGGTGATGGGCGCCGGGATGGGCTACATGCTGCTGGCCTCGGCTTTGTGAGCGCGGCACGAAGAGGTCCCCGCCCAGGGGACCCCCGGATTTCACGTTACCGGAGACCACCGACAATTTCGGGCGGCGAGGAGGGCCGCCGGCTGTCCGGCAAAGCCGGCCGGACTCGGCTTCGTGAGCACGGCACAAAGAGGTCCCCGCCCCGGGGACCCCCCGATTTCACGTTACCGAACACCACCGACAATTTCGGGCGGCGAGGCGCTTCATCCCGCGACCCGCCGCACCTCGCCCAGCGCGCTGTCCCCGGGCGAGGGGAGCGACTCCGCCGGGTGCGCCGCCGTCCACTGGCCGGCTGCCGCGATGTCGTTCTTCAGTGCCGTGATCAGGTCCTCCGCCGAGGCGTACTTCTCCTGGTCGCGCAGGTGGGCGCCCAGCCAGACCACCAGCGTCTCGCCGTACAGGTCGCCCGAAAACTCCAGGACGTGGGCCTCCAGCAGGCGGTACCCGTCCGCGCCGTAGTACGTCGGGCGGCGGCCGACCGAGATCGCCGCCGGGAGGCGGGAACCGTCCGCGCGGCCGATCCAGCCCGCCCAGACCCCGTCGCCCAGGGAGCCGTCCTGGTCGCGCAGGGCGATGTTGGCCGTCGGAAAGCCCAGCTCGCGGCCGCGCTTGTCGCCCGGTTCGACCGTTCCGCGCACCACGAAGTATTCCGGCATCGAAGTCACCCCACCACGGTAGCGGCTCGGACAACCCGGCTCAGGAAGTGGACACGAGCACCGTGTCCGCCAGCACCGGCGCATCATCCCGCGAAGGAGCCGTCGTCGTCACCAGCAGCCGGTCGTCCGCACGCCACACCCGGATCCGCAGCGTCTCGCCCGGGAACACCACCCCGGCGAACTTCGTCGCGAACGACGCCACCCGCGCCGGGTCGCCGTCCAGGAACTCGTTCACCAGCACCCGGGCCACGATCCCGTACGTGCACAGCCCGTGCAGGATCGGCCGCTCGAACCCCGCGGCCCGGGCGAACGCCGGGTCCGCGTGCAGCGGGTTCCGGTCGCCGCACAGCCGGTACAGCAGCGCCTGCTGCGGCAGTGTCGGGACTTCCAGGACGACGTCCGGCGCCCCCGAAGGCCATTCGATGCGGTCCGACGGCCCCCGCGAGCCGCCGAAACCACCCTCCCCGCGGGCGAAGATGCTCGACCGGGCCGTCCACAGTGGATCGCCCGACGACGATGTCACCACAACCTCCTGGACCACCACCGCCGCCTTGCCCTTGTCGAAGACGTCGGCGATCCGCGACCGCGCCACCGCCTTGCCCTCGACCGGGATCGGCCGGTGCAGCGTGATCTCCTGCTTGCCGTGCAGCACCTTCGCCAGGTCGATCTCCACCCCGGGGAACGACACCGCCGGCGGGTCGAACACGCGCAGGTTGGCCGCCACCGTCGCGAACGTCGGCAGCACCACCAGGTCCTGCTCGTAGGTGTACCGCAGCTCGTCCGGGCCCGCGCCGAGCGCCAGGTGGTACAGCAGCACGTCCGACGCCGTCCAGGCGAAGCTCACCTCGCCGATCTCGGCACCGATGGCGACCGCGGGGTCGATGGGCACGCGGGGACTCCTATTCGTAGCTGATCGAGACCTCGTCGGTGACCGGCAGCGACTGGCAGGCCAGCACGATGCCGTCCGCCATGTCCTCGGCGTCGAGCACCTCGTTGTGCAGCATCTTCACCTCGCCCGAGACGACCCGGCACGCGCACGCGCTGCACTGCCCCTCGCGGCACGAGTACGGCGCGTCCATGCCGTCTTCGAGCAGCCGGTCCAGCAGCTTCCGCTGCCGCGGCCACGCCATCGACCGCGTTTCCCCGTCGAGGGTCACCGTCAGCGCCGCAGGTGCCTCGTCGGACTCCGGCTCGGGCCCGGGCGCACCGGCCTCGAACGGGTTCCCGGTCAGCGACGTGAACTTCTCGACGTGCACCCGGTCCCGCGGCACGCCGAGCTGCCCGAGCGCCTCCCGCACAGCCGCCATGAACGGCGCCGGCCCGCACAGGAACGCCTCGTGGGAGGTGTACGCCGAAGCCAGCCCCCGCAGCTGCGAGACGTCCGGCAACCCCTGCACGCTTTCCAGCCAGTGGATGACGACCAGCCGGTCGCCGTAGCGCTTGGCCAGCGACGCCAGCTCGCCCGCGAAGATCACCGAACGCTCGTCGCGGTTCGCGTAGACCAGCACGACCCGGCCGGAACCGGTCTCCAGGGCCGTCTTGAGGATCGCCATCACCGGTGTGATGCCGCTGCCGCCCGCGAACAGCAGGAAGTCCTCGTCGACCGACGACGGGCAGAACACCCCGGCCGGCGCCAGGACGTCGAGCTGCATCCCCGGCTGCAGCGACGAGCAGATCCAGCTCGACCCGTACCCGCCGTCGGTGCGCTTGACCGTCACCTGCACGCGGTTCTCGTGCGGCGCGCTCGACAACGAGTAGCACCGCGCCACCGAACCGGTCTGTTCGCTGGGAATGCGAAGGGTCAGGAACTGCCCCGCCGAATAAGCAAAAGCAGAAGCATGCTCCGGAGGGATCTCGAAGACCACCGACCGCGCGTCCGGCGTTTCGACGACGACGTCGGCGACGGTCAGCGTGTAGACCCGCTCAGCCATCGGCCACCGCCAGCGTGCCCTCGCGCACGGCGTCGCCGATGCTGTCGGCCAGCTTCGGGCACGTGTCGAGCAACGCCGACGGGCCGTCCGCGCCCGCGAACACCGGGCAGGTGTCGGCGGGCCGGGTCGTCCACTGGATGCTCGTGTGCTGGATGCTGTTCTTCTTCACCAGCACGCACGTGCCGCAGCTGCGGCACTCGTGCGGCCGCAGCCCGCCCGACAGGAATTCGGTCTGCTCGGCGGTGGTCACACTTCCGCCTCGGTCTTCTGCCGCGCCAGGTTCTCCGCGACCTCCGCCGCCCATGCCTCGTTCGCCTTCGTGGTGTCCACTTCGAACTCGAACCGCTGCGTCATGTCTTCGGTGACGTCGGCGGCGTCGACGTAGAACTGCTGGTACCACCGGCGAAGCTGGTAGACCGGACCGTCCTCTTCGCACAGCAGCGGGTTGTCGATCTGCGTCTTGTGCTTCCAGATCTCGACGTCCTGCAGGAACCCGGCGCCGATCCCGCGGGCCAGCTTCGCGGCGATCTTGTCCGCGTGCTCGTCGGAGATCCCCGGCAGCTTCTTCACCTTCATGCCGTACTGCAGCACGAACGACGTCGGCGTCACCGGGTAGTGGCAGTTGATGAGCACGCTCTCGATTTCGTAGCCCTGGAACGAGTTCACCAGCTTGTTGATCATGTACGACGGCCCGAAGTACGACGCCTCCGACCGCAGCAGGTTGTCCTCGCCGCCGTAGTTCGAGGCCATGCCCATGTCCGGGCGGCCCTTGGTGTTGAGGTACTGCGTGGCGATGTGGCCTTCGAACACGTTCTTGAAGTACGTGGGGTAGGCGTAGTGGATGTAGAAGAAGTGGGCCATGTCCACGACGTTGTCGATGATCTCGCGGCAGTTGGAGCCGTCGATGAAGATCTCGTCCCAGGTCCAGTTGCTCCACTCGGCGCTGTCGGCGGCCTCGATCAGCGGGATCGCCAGCTCGTCGGCCGGCGGGTTGCCCTCCGGGTCGTGCCAGACGAGCAGCTGCCCGTTGCGCACCTCCGACGTCCACGACCGCGTCCGCGCGCGCAGCGGAACCCGCTTGGCGTAGGGGATCGAGACGCACTTGCCCTTGCCGTTCCAGCGCCAGTCGTGGAACGGGCAGGCCACCTCATCGCCCTTGACGCTGCCCTGGGTGAGGTCGCCGCCCATGTGCCGGCAGTAGCCGTCGAGCACGTGCAGCTCGCCGGCCGAGTCCGCCCACACCACCAGCTTCGTGCCGAACGCCGTGACCGCGTGCGGCTTGCCGTCGCGGAAGTTCTCCGCCAGGCCGAGGCAGTGCCAGCCGCGGGCGAACCGGGTCGGCGGCTCACCGGCGTAGATGGTGCGTACCGAATCCTGCGTCATCGCTGCCCTCCCGTGGTCCCTCGATCTTCGTGCGCCAGCCGCGTCGCCGCAAGGTAGCCGAACACCATGGCGGGACCGATGGTCGCGCCGGGCCCGGCGTACGTCCGGCCCATCACGGCCGCGCTGGCGTTGCCCGCGGCGAACAGCCCCGGCACCGCCGAGCCGTCCTCGCGCAGCACCCGCGCGTGCTCGTCGGTGCGCAGCCCGCCCTTGGTGCCCAGGTCGCCCGGCACGATCTTCACCGCGTAGAACGGCGCTTTGTCCAGGGGGCCGAGGCTGGGGTTCGGTTTGTTGCGCGGGTCGCCGTAGTAGTGGTCGTACTTGCTGACCCCGCGGTGGAAGTCCTCGTCGACGCCGCGGCGCGCGAAGCCGTTGAAGCGCTCGACCGTCGCTTCCAACGACTGGGCCGGGACGTCGATCTTCGCCGCCAGCCCGGCCAGCGTCGACGACTTCGCCGCGATGCCGGCCTTGAACCAGCGGCCGGGCAGCGGCTGGCGCGGCCCGATGCCGGTGAACATGTACCGGTCCTTGTAGCGCTGGTCGAACACCAGCCAGGTCGGGATGTGCCGGCCCGGGCCGTCCCCGGGACCGTACATCGCGTGCACGGCCTCGACGTACGGCGCCGACTCGTTGACGAACCGCTCGCCCCGCGCGTCGACCATGATGCTGCGCGGCCGCGACCGCTCGGCCAGCGCGAACCACGGCCCGCCGGTGAGCGGCAGCGACGGCCCCCACCAGGCGTCGTCCATCAGGTCGAGGGCGGCGCCGAGCTTGAGGCCGGCGGTGATGCCGTCGCCGGTGTTGGCCTCCGCGCCGACGGTCCAGTCGACGCCGATCGGCGCCCGCTGGTACTTCTCGCGCATCTCGAGGTTCCGCTCGAAGCCGCCGCTGCCGAGGATCACGCCGCGCCGGGCGCCGATGACGCCGTGGGGCGTGACGACACCGGTGACGCGGTCGCCGTCGACCTGCAGGTCGACCAGGGGGGTGTTCAGCCGGACCTCGACCCCGGCCTCGGCCAGGCCCACCCGCAGCCCGGCCGCAAGCGCTTGCCCCATGCTGAGCAGCTGCTGCCCGCGGAGCTTCCCGACGAGCCACTGACGGCCCAGCGACAGCAGCCGCAGCGCCCCGCGCGGGTGCCGGGCGAGCAGGCTCAGCCAGCGGTAGTCGGCCTGGGTGATCGGCACGCCGAGCGGGGGAGCGCTGTAGGGCGGTTCGAGGTGGGCCAGCTCCGGGCCCAGGAGCTTGCCGTCGAAGGCCATCGGCTCGACCGAGCGGCCGCCGGGTCGTCCGCCGGGGGCTTCGGGGTGGTAGTCGCTGTAGTCGCGGACCCACCGGAACTTGAGCGGCGTGTGGTCGCAGACGAACCGCAGCACCTCGGGCCCGTGGGCGAGGAAGGTGTCGCGCCGGCTCGGCGGGACGGCGTCACCGACGATCGAGGCCAGGTACTCGCGCGCCCGCTCGGGTGGTTCGTCGATCCCGGCGGCGCGCAGGGCGTGGTTGCCGGGGATCCAGACGCCGCCGCCGGACCGCGCGGTCGAGCCGCCGAAGCAGGGCGCCTTCTCCAGGATCACTACGCTCAGGCCGTTGTGGGCCGCGGCCAGCGCGGCGGTCATCCCGGCGGCGCCACTGCCGACCACGACGACGTCGAACTGCTCCGTCATGCCACCTCTCCTGCAACGTGTTCCAGATAACGAGTATCCAGTTGAGAGCCGCTTTCGGTCACGATAGACGAGAACGTGTTTCAGTTCTAGGGTAGCCACCATGGACGCACTCGTCGCGGACGTGGTCATCGTGGGTTTCGGGGCGGCCGGCGCCTGCGCCGCTCTGGAAGCGGCCGACGCGGGCGCCGACGTCGTCATCGTCGAGCGCTTCGCCGGCGGCGGAGCCAGCGCGGTCAGCGGTGGCATCGTCTACGCCGGTGGTGGCACCGGCCAGCAGCTCGACGCGGGTGTCGACGACTCCGTCGACGCGATGTACGCCTACCTGAGGATGGAAACCGGGGACGTCGTCTCGGAGCGGACGCTGCGGCGGTTCTGCGAGGGCAGCCGCGAGATGATCACCTGGCTGGAGGGCAACGGCGTGCCCTTCGAAGGCAGCCTCTGCCCGTACAAGACGTCGTACCCGAGCGACCGGCACTACCTCTACTACTCGGGGAGCGAAGCCGCCGGCGGGTTCCGTGACGCGGCGAAGCCGGCTCCGCGCGGTCACCGCGTCAAGGGGCCCGGGACGTCGGGGAAGATGCTGATGGCCCGGCTCAAGGCGGCCGTGCGCGCCCGCGGCATCCGGGTGCTCACCCAGACGACCGCCCGCAGCCTGATCCGCGACGGCTCGGGCCGCGTGACCGGCCTCGTCGTCGACACCCTGGGCGACGCCCCCGCATCGGTCCGGGCGCGGCACCAGCGCTTCGCCCAGTACGCGGCGAAGCCCGGGATCTACGTGCCGTCGCTGCGGAAGTCGCTGCACCGCCGGGTCGAGCGCTTCGAACGGGCACACGGCCGTGAGCTGCGGATTTCCGCCCGGCGCGGGGTCGTGCTCGCCGCGGGCGGGTTCATCGCCAACCGCGAGATGGTCCGCGAGCACGCGCCCGCGTACCGTGGCGGGCTCCCGCTCGGCACGTCGGCCGACGACGGTTCGGGCATCCGGCTCGGCGTCTCGGCCGGGGGCGCGACCGGCGAGCTGGGCCGGATCTCCGCGTGGCGGTTCATCACGCCGCCGAGCGCGTTCCTCGGCGGGATCATCGTCGACGCCGCGGGCCGGCGGGTGATCGACGAGTCCCGGTACGGCGCCGCGGTCGGCGAGAAGCTGATCGAGGAGCACGCGAGCAGGGGGTGGCTGCTCGTCGACGCGCCGATCGTCGCCGAAGCGCGGCGGGACACGAAGGCGCAGAGCCAGTGGTTCCAGGGGCTCCAGCTGCGGTACCTGCTGCGGCGCGGCCGCGTCACCGGCGCGACCGTCGAAGAGGTGGCCCGCAAGGCCGGCGTCGATCCCCAGGGGCTGCGCGCCAGCGTCGAGGCCTACCACGGCGACCGGGATCCGGTGGGCAAGCCGACCGAGTTCGTGCGGCGCCTGGACAACCCGCCGTACTCGCTGATCGACATCTCGGTGCGGCCGAACCTCGGGTACCCGACGCCGATGCTCACCCTCGGCGGGCTGGTCGTCGACGAGGACACCGGCGCGGTGCGGAGCACGGCGGGGGCGCCGATCCCCGGGCTGTACGCCGCCGGCCGCACCGCCGTGGGAATCTGTTCCAGGTCGTACGTGAGCGGCCTGTCGCTGGCCGACTGCGTGTTTTCGGGTCGTAGAGCGGGGATCAACAGTGCCCTGGCGCAGGGCGTTCTCGACAAAAACGAGAACGTGTTCTAGTCTTGCTGGGTAGTTGAGACTAGAGAGGAACGCGCATGAGCGAGCAGGTGATCGCCGGGGTCCGGGACCTCCTGCCGGTCCTGCGGGAACGGGCCCAGGACACCGAGGACGCGCGCCGCGTCCCCGAGGAGTCCGTCAAGGCCCTGCAGGAGACCGGGTTCTTCAAGCTGCTGCAGCCGAAGCTCCACGGGGGCTTCGAAGCCGACCCGGTGAGCTTCTACACCGCGGTGAAGCTGATCGCGAGCGCGTGCGGGTCCACCGGCTGGGTCGCCTCCATCCTCGGCGTCCACCCGTGGCACGTGGCGCTGTTCGACGCCCAGGCGCAACAGGAGGTCTGGGGCGAGGACCAGGACGTGCGGATCTCCTCGTCGTACGCGCCGATGGGCAAGGCCGAGGTCGTCGAGGGCGGCTACCGCCTCTCGGGCCGGTGGAGCTTCTCCTCCGGATCCGACCACTGCACGTGGGTGCTGCTCGGGGGACCCGCGTTCTCCGGCGGCAAGCCGGTCGACTTCTGCACGTACCTGCTGCCGATCGCCGACTACTCCATTGTGGACGTCTGGGACACGATCGGCCTGCGCGGCACCGGCTCGAACGACATCGTCGTCGAGGACGTCTTCGTGCCGCAGCACCGGGCGCTGAGCTTCATCGCGACGTCGAAGTGCAAGGTGCCGGGCCAGGCCGTCAACCCCGGTCCGCTGTACCGCCTCCCGTACGGTTCGGTGCACCCGACCACGATCACCGCGCCGATCATCGGCATGGCCCAGGGTGCCTACGACGCGCACGTCGAGCACCAGCGCAAGCGCGTCCGGGCCGCGTACGCCGGTGAACAGTCCAAAGAGGATCCGTTCGCCAAGGTGCGGATCGCCGAGGCGGCCAGCGAAATCGACGCGGCCTGGCTGCAGCTGACCCGCAACATCGAGGAGCTGTACGAACTCGCCAAGCGCGAGGAACGGCTGCCCGCGGACCTGCGGCTGCGCGTCCGGCGCGACCAGGTGCGCGGCACCGAACGCGCGATCTCCGCGATCGACCGGCTCTTCGAGAACTCCGGCGGCCGCGCGATCCAGCGCGGCACGCCGATCCAGCGCTTCTGGCGCGACGCGCACGCCGGCCGCGTCCACGCGGCCAACGACGCCGAGCGCGCGTACGTCATGTACGGCACCGGCGCCTTCGGGCTCCCCGTCGAGAACGCGATGTACTGATGGCGGCTCCCGAAGGCAAGTACGTCCAGGCCGGCTCGCTGAAACTGCACTACCACGAGGCCGGCGCCGAACACGCCGAGACGGTGATCCTGCTGCACGGCGGCGGGCCCGGCGCGTCGGCGTGGAGCAACTTCGGGCGCAACCTGCCGGAGTTCGCCAAGCACTACCGCACGATCGCCGTCGACCAGCCCGGCTTCGGGCGCTCGGACAAACCGACCGAGCACCCGCAGTACTTCCGGCACAGCGCGGACGCCGTCGCCGGGCTGATGGACACGCTCGGCATCGAGCGCGCCCACTTCGTCGGCAACTCCCTCGGCGGGGGCGCGGCGGTGCGGTTCGCGCTCAACCACGGGAAACGAGCCGGGCGGCTGGTGCTGATGGGGCCGGGCGGGCTGAGCGTCAACCTGTTCGCGCCCGATCCGACCGAAGGCGTCAAGAACCTCGGGCGGTTCGCGGCCAAGCCGTCGCGCGAACGCATGGAAGCGTTCCTGCGGATCATGGTCCACGACCAGGCGCTGGTCACCGACGAGCTGATCGACGAACGCTTCGCCGCCGCGAACACGCCGGAGTCCCTGGCCGCGATGCGCGCGATGGGGATGTCGTTCGCGCAGCCCGACACCTACGAAGAGGGCATGCTCTGGCGCGAAGCCCACCGCCTGCGCCAGCGGGTGCTGCTGATCTGGGGGCGCGAGGACCGCGTCAACCCCTTGGACGGCGCTATCCTCGCGCTGAAGACGATTCCGCGCGCGCAGCTGCACGTGTTCGGCGGCTGCGGGCACTGGGCCCAGCTGGAGAAGTTCGACGAGTTCAACCGGCTGGCCCTCGACTTCCTCGGGAGTTCCTGATGGGCATCCGGTCACTGGGCTACCTCCGCATCGAAGCCACCGACATGGCGGCCTGGCGCGAGTACGGCCTCAAGGTGCTCGGCATGGTGGAAGGCAGCGGCACCGACCCGGACGCGCTCTACCTGCGCATGGACGACTTCCCGGCGCGGCTGGTCATCTCGCCGGGCTCCGCGGATCGCCTTGCGGTGACCGGCTGGGAGGCGGCCAACGCCGGCGAGCTCGCCGAGATCCGGTCGCGGTTGGACAGTGCCTCGGTGCCGTACAAGGAGGGCACGCCGGAGGAACTGGCCGACCGCCGTGTCGACGAGCTGATCAGCTTCGACGACCCGTCCGGCAACACCCAGGAGGTGTTCCACGGCGTCGCGCTGCAGCACCGGCGCGTGGTGAGCCCGTACGGTCACAAGTTCGTCACCGGCGAGCAGGGTCTCGGCCACGTCGTTTTGTCCACAAAGGACGACGAGGCATCGCTGCGGTTCTACCGCGACGTCCTCGGCTTCCGGCTGCGCGACTCGATGCGGCTCCCACCGCAGATGGTCGGGCGCCCGGCCGACGGGCCGCCCGCGTGGCTGCGGTTCTTCGGCTGCAACCCGCGGCACCACAGCCTGGCGTTCCTGCCGATGCCGACGCCGTCCGGGATCGTGCACCTGATGGTCGAGGTGGAGAACACCGACGACGTCGGCCTGTGCCTCGACCGCGCGATCCGGCGCAAGGTGCCGATGTCGGCCACCCTCGGCCGGCACGTCAACGACCTGATGCTGTCCTTCTACATGAAGACCCCGGGCGGCTTCGACGTCGAGTTCGGCTGCGAAGGGCGTCAGGTCGACGACGACAACTGGATCGCGCGCGAGAGCACCGCGGTGTCGCTGTGGGGCCACGACTTCTCGGTCGGCGCGCGGCCCCCGGGCGCATGACGTCCGTGGCGGTCGACCAGACCGAGTTCAGGAGCGTGCTCGGGCACTTCTGCACGGGCGTCACGGTGGTCACCGGCCGTGACGGCGACACCCTCGCCGGGTTCGCCTGCCAGTCGTTCGCGGCGTTGTCGCTGGACCCGCCCCTGGTGCTGTTCTGCCCGGCGCGCACGTCGCGCACCTGGCCGGTGCTGGCCGCGGCGGGGCGGTTCGCGGTCAACGTGCTGGCCGAGGACCAGCAGGAGGTCAGCGCGGTGTTCGGCGCCCGCGGCGAGGACAAGTTCGCCCGGTTCGGCTGGACCCCGGCGCCGTCCGGCGCGCCGTTGCTCGACGGCGCGCTGACCTGGATCGACTGTGCACTGGAAGCCGTGCACGAAGCGGGTGACCACTACGTCGTGATCGGCCGGGTGACGGCGCTGGGCGCGCCGTCGGAAGCGCGCCCGCTGCTGTTCCACCGCGGCCGCTATGCCGTCACCGAGCCGGCCCGTGATGCGCTCGCCGCCATGCTGCCCTGGCCGCGTCCCGACGACTGGCTGTAACCGGCGTAGCTCCACCGGGTGGTTGTGCACGGTTTCACAGGTGGGCCGCATCCCATTCGCAAGAGAAAGCCGAGCCCCGGCGCGCACACTGTTACCGAGAAGACATCTTCCCGGGAGGAGTGAGTCGCGCATGCGTGGGCCCAGCGGACGGATCGCCCGGTTCGGGCGCCGGGTGCGCCCCGGCCGCAACCCCGTGGCCCGGGCGGGCGACCGCGTCGAAGCCCTCCTGCTGCTCCTGGCCGTCGTCGGCGCGTTCCTCGCGATCCCGTTCGCGGCGGCGTTCGGTTCGGAGACGTACGCGGCGCAGAACGCCCGAGCCGCGGAGGAACGCGCCACGCGCTATCCGGCGACGGCGGTGTCCCTGGCGGCGGCGTCCGGCCAGCCGTACAGCACCGACGGAGCCGGCGCCCCGGCGGCCGAGGCGACCGTCCCGGCGGCCTGGTTCGACGCGCGCGGCGTCCGCCACACCGGCGACGTCCTCGCCGACCCGGGCAGCCCGGCGGGCACCCACGTGCCGATCTGGCTGGACGCCCGCGGCGAGCCGGCCGCCGAGCCCCTGTCGACCTCGACCTCGGCGGTGGACGGCGTGTTCGCGGCGATCTTCCTGTGGGCGGCGATCACCGGAGCCCTGGTCGGTTTGTACGCCGCGGCCCGGTTCGTCCTGACCCGCTTCCACTCGGCGGCGTGGGACCGGGCGTGGTCCGAAGCCCGCCACGACAGCCGGTTCTGACTCACTTCCAGCGGAAGTGCACGAACACCCTGCCGAAGTTGTCCTTGTCCTTCTCGACCCGGTGGTAGAGCGCCTTGACGTCCTTGCGTTCGAGAAACCGCAGGACGTGCTTCTTCAGCTGACCCGATCCCTTCCCGGGGATGATCTCGACGAGCGGCGCCTTCTTGGCGACGGCCTCGTCGATGATCGCCTTGAGCGCGCGGTCGATCTCGCCGCCTCGGTTGTAGATGTCGTGCAGGTCCAGCTTGAGCTTCACAGTGCCTGCCACCAGCCGTCGACCGCCGGGGGTGCCGCCGCGTCGATGCGCTCGCCCGGGCGGGGGATCGCCAGCGGGAGGTCGGCCTCCTTGGCTTCGCTCCACACGCGGTCGGCCGGCTCGCCCCACGGGTGCATCGCCAGCTGGAACGTCGCCCAGTGCACCGGGACCAGCAGCTTCGCCCGGACGTCGAGACCCGCCGCCACGCCTTCCTCCGGGGTCATGTGGATGTCCGGCCACTGCGGGGCGTACGCCCCGATCTGGATCAGGGCCGCGTCGAACGGGCCATGCTCCGCGCCGATCGCCGCGAACCCGTCGAAGTAGCCGGTGTCGCCGCTGTAGAACACCCGGTGCTCGGGGCCCAGCAGCGCCCACGACGTCCACAGCGTGTCGTCGTTCGTGATGCCGCGGCCGGAGAAGTGCTGGGCCGGCGTCGCGACGAAGCGGACGCCCGCCACCGTCGCCTCTTCGTGCCAGTCGAGCTCGATGATCCGGTCCGCCGGGACGTGCCAGCGTTCCAGGTGCGCGCCCACGCCGAGGGGCACGAGGAAGGGGGCGCCGGAGGAGCCGACCAGCGCGCGGACCGTGGCCAGGTCCAGGTGGTCGTAGTGGTCGTGCGAGATGACCACGGCGTCGATCCGGCCGAGGGCCGACAGCGGCACCGGGGGTTCGTGCAGCCGCCGGGGGCCGGCGAACGCGGCGGGGGAGACCCGGTCGCTCCACACCGGGTCGAGCAGGACCCGGGCGCCGTCGAGCTCGACCAGCGCGGTCGCGTGGCCGTACCAGGTCAGGTGCAGCCCCTCCGCCGATTCGACCGGCGCCGCCGCGACCAGGGGTACCGCGCCGGCCGGTTTGCGCAGCTCACGGTGCTCGCCGAAGAACATCTCGCGGAAGATGGTCCGCATCGAAGCCGCGGTCATCGGGTGCCGCGGCGCCGCGTTGCGGAACACCTTGCCGTCGAACTGCGGCGACGTGCGGACCCGCTCGGCCCGGGCGCCGGCGGCTTTCGCGCCGAAGGCCGCCGGCAGGTCCCGGAGGGCCGCGATCGTCTTTCTCATGCCCCGAGTCTACGAACGCTTCCTGAGAGGGGCCCCAGCTTCGTGCAGGTGGGTGAGCGCCTGCCGGTAGGACTCGACGAGGCTCGTCTGCAGGTACGGAATGCCCAGCTCGGCGCAGTAGGCCTGGACGATCGGCTGCGCCCGCCGCAGGTGCGGCGACGGCATGCTCGGGAACAGGTGGTGCTCGATCTGGTAGTTGAGACCGCCGAGAGCGACGTCGGTGACGACGCCGCCGCGGACGTTGCGCGAGGTCAGCACCTGCTTGCGGAGGAAGTCCAGCTCGGGACGCCCGGTCAGCGTCGGCATGCCCTTGTGGTTGGGGGCGAAGATCGATCCCATGTAGACACCCCAGAGCCCCTGGTGGACGGCGAAGAACAGCAACGCCATGCCGGGGGACAGCACGGTGAACAGCGCGCTCAGGTAGAGGACGAAGTGCGCGGCGAGCAACGCGGCTTCCGTCTTCCGGCGCCGCAGTCCCGGCCTGCGGACCGCCCGGATCCCGGACCAGTGCAGGTTCAGGCCTTCGAGGGTGAGCAACGGGAAGAACAGGAACGCCTGGTAGCGCCCGATGAACCGGGGGACACCGCGGCTGGCGCGCGCTTGGTCCTTCGACCAGACGAGGATGTCCGGATCGACGTCGGGGTCGAGCTCCTCGTGGTTCGGGTTGGCGTGGTGGCGGGTGTGCTTGTCCATCCACCAGCCGTAGCTCATCCCGATCCCGAGGTTCCCGGCGAGCAGCCCGGCGATTTCGGTGGGCCGCCGTCGCCGGAACACCTGCTTGTGCGCAAGATCGTGCGAGAGCAGGGCGATCTGCCCGAACATGACGGCCATGAACCCGGCGACGGCGAGCTGCCACCACGAGTTCCCCAGCAGGACGAAGGCCACCCAACCGGCGGCGAACAACCCGGCGACAACGACGATCCGGGCGGTGTAGTAGCCGGGACGGCGCTTCATCAGGCCGGCGGCGGAGACGCGGTGGCTCAGCCGGGCGAAGTCGCTGCCGACCTGGTTCTCGGTGGTGGTCACCCACCCGAGTCTTCGCGACGGCGGGCCGGCCGGGAATCCGGTGCGCTCGAAGGACTTTCCGGGGGCCAGCCCTACCGGCCGCGCTGGTATACGCGCATGGTCATGCTTGCTGAGCATTCGTCACGCCTGCGCAGGGGCAGTCGCCGGAAGGGAGGCTGCGACACTCGGAGCTGTGTTCGATGCTGGTTGACGTGGAATCTTGTAAGGTTCCCCCTCGTGGTCGGTGAAGCTGAGTCAACACCGGTTCGGCAAGGGGGAAGCAATGGCATGGAACGAACTACCTGCACGAAACGACCCGAATCTGGTGGTGCAGATCTATTACTTGCGCTTGAACGCGCTTCCCAGCTTGTTGTCCCGTGAGAGCGTCAAGCTGTTCACGCATTTGTGGGAATCGGCATCGTCTGCCGATTTTGCTAGCTTCAAACGCAGCATTCTTGCCAGCGTTACCATCGCGGACTCGATCAGATCCTTTGCTCTTGAGGAGATCACCGAATCGCAGATCGAGGTGGGCGAATGGTTTGTCCACAGCGGCGTAACGCACTATCTGTCGCACTCCGAAGGGAACCGTTCGGCGACAATACGACTGCCCGACGGGAAGACGATTTCAGCCACGGTTCGGAGTGACTGTTACATCACGAACACGGCATCCGTGAACATGGTGGACGACGACGACATTTCCTTGGTGGTCGGCCGACTGCTGTCGCCAACGAAGTTCGACCTCATAGCGGCGGGCTACCGTGATCCCCTGCCTTCGTTCGCGGGAGGTGGAGAGCTGGACCTCAGTAAAGAGAGAAGTGCGTTCGAGCTCGCGGCGAACCTGTCGGGCTTTGGGGGAAACCTTCCTCTCATAAAGTATGACGGATTCGATGACGGAGATTGGCTGCGGTATGTAGTTCAGGACATGCTCACCCATTTCGGTAACTGCATCCGTGATCAGGGTGCGTGGCGGTTCCTCTATGACAGAGACGGGTGTCCGGTGCACGAGCTGCAGCACCAAAGCCTGTTCCGGATGTTCGCCAACTTCATATTTCGAGGATTCGGTATCACGGTACATCCCGGTGCGAACTGTGGTAACGGTGCAACAGATCTCACTCTTGCGCTGCGCCGTTCCGTGCACATTGTCGAGTTCAAGAAGGACCACGACAGGGTGACATTGAGTCGCGGACTTCTTGAGCAGCTTCCTGCATATATTCGTTCGGCTGATGCACGCTCCGGCACTTTTGTGGTGCTTTGTCACCGGTATGAGCCGAAGGATGTGCGCGACATGCTCACCGAGAAGCTGGATGAGCTGAAGGCAGTTCCATACCCGATCGACATCAGTATCATCGACTGCCGCCGCCAAGTGAGTGCTTCGATCATCGGCCGATAAGGACCCAACGGCCGCCTGATCCGTCCGCCGCGGAGATGCGCACCTACCAGGCCGGTCCGGACATTGTCGGCCCCCTGACCGCGAGGGCCGTGGCCACGGCTGACAACACCGGCTCCGCCGTCAACGGCCGGAAGAGGCGCCGCGCAAGGTCGCCCGAATCACGGCCGGCATGTCGACCCAGCGGCGGCGCCCCCTGATCCGCTACGCGACGTACTCCGCGAGGTGTTTCCCGGTCAGCGTCTTCTTCCGCGCCTTCACCAGCTGCTGCGGCGTCCCCTCGAAGACGACCCGGCCGCCGTCGTGGCCGGCGCCCGGGCCGAGGTCGACGATCCAGTCCGCGTGGGCCATCACCGCCTGGTGGTGCTCGATGACGATCACCGACTTGCCGGCGTCCACCAGCCGGTCCAGCAGGCCCAGCAGCTGCTCGACGTCCGCCAGGTGCAGGCCCGCCGTCGGCTCGTCGAGGACGTACACCCCGCCCTGCTCCGCCATGTGCGTCGCCAGCTTGATCCGCTGCCGCTCGCCGCCGGACAGCGTCGTCAGGGGCTGGCCCAGCGTCAGGTAGCCGAGGCCGACGTCGGACAGGTGCGTGAGGATCTTGTGCGCCGCCGGCAGTTTGGCGTCACCGGTGGCGAAAAACTCGAGTGCCGAAGACACCGGCATCGCGAGCACCTCGCTGATGTCGCGGCCGCCGAAGGTGTACTCCAGCACCTCGGCGTTGAACCGCTTGCCTTCGCAGACCTCGCACGGCGTCGCCGTGCCCGCCATGATCCCCAGGTCCGTGTAGACCACGCCGGCGCCGTTGCAGTTCGGGCACGCGCCTTCTGAGTTCGCGCTGAACAGCGCCGGCTTAACGCCGTTGGCCTTGGCGAACGCCTTGCGGATCGGCTCCAGCAGACCCGTGTACGTCGCCGGGTTGCTGCGGCGCGAGCCGCGGATGCCGGTCTGGTCGACCGTCACCACACCCTCGCCGCCGGACACCGAGCCGTGGATCAGCGAGCTCTTGCCCGAACCCGCCACCCCGGTCACGACCACCAGCACGCCGAGTGGGATGTCGACGTCGACGTCCTGCAGGTTGTGCGTCGACGCCCCGCGCACCTCCAGCACCCCTGACGCCTTGCGCACCGACGGCTTCAGCGACGCCCGGTCGTCGAGGTGCCGCCCGGTCAGCGTGCCGCTGGACCGCAGACCGTCCACAGTGCCCTCGAAGACGATCTCGCCACCCTCGGTGCCGGCGCGCGGGCCGAGGTCGACGATGTGGTCGGCGATCGCGATCGCCTCGGGCTTGTGCTCGACGACCAGCACCGTGTTGCCCTTGTCGCGCAGCTGCAGCAGCAGGTCGTTCATGCGCCGGATGTCGTGCGGGTGCAGCCCGATCGTCGGCTCGTCGAAGACGTAGGTGACGTCGGTCAGCGACGACCCGAGGTGCCGGATCATCTTGGTGCGCTGGGCCTCCCCGCCGGAAAGCGTCCCGGATGGACGGTCCAGCGAGAGGTAGCCGAGCCCGATCTCGACGAACGAGTCGAGGGTGTGCTTCAGCGCGTCCAGCAGCGGCGCGACCGACGGCTCGGACAGCTTCCCGACCCACGCGGCGAGGTCGCTGATCTGCATCGCGCAGGCGTCGGCGATGCTGATCCCGTCGATCTTCGACGACCGGGCCTCCGCCGACAGCCGGGTGCCGTCGCAGTCCGGGCAGGTCTGGAAGGTCACCGCCCGCTCGACGAACGCCCGGATGTGCGGCTGCATCGCGTCGACGTCCTTGGACAGGAAGGACTTCTGGATCGACGGCACCAGCCCCGAGTAGGTCAGGTTGATGCCCTCGACCTTGATCTTCGTCGGTTCCTTGTAGACCAGGTCGTCGAACTGCTTCTTGGTGAACTTCTTGATCGGCTTGTCCGGGTCGAAGAAGCCGGAGCCGCGGAAGATGCGGCCGTACCAGCCCTCCATGCTGTAGCCCGGGATGGTGATCGCGCCTTCGTTCAGCGACTTGTTCTCGTCGAACAGCGCGGTGAGGTCGATGTCGTTGACCTTGCCGCGGCCCTCGCAGCGCGGGCACATGCCGCCGGTGATGCGGAAGCTGCGGCGCTCCTTGATCTGCCGCCCGCCTTTTTCGATGGTCACCGCACCGGCGCCGCTGATCGAGGCGACGTTGAACGAAAACGCCTGGGGCGAGCCGATGTGCGGCGTCCCGAGCCGGCTGAACAGGATGCGCAGCATCGCGTTGGCGTCGGTGGCGGTGCCGACCGTGGAGTGCGGGTTGGCGCCCATCCGCTCCTGGTCGACGATGATCGCGGTGGTGATGCCGTCGAGCACGTCGACGTCCGGTCTCGCCAGCGTCGGCATGAACCCCTGGACGAAGGTGCTGTAGGTCTCGTTGATCAGCCGCTGCGACTCGGCGGCGATCGTGCTGAACACCAGGGAGCTCTTGCCCGAGCCGGAGACCCCGGTGAACACCGTCAGCCGCCGCTTGGGCAGCTCGACGCTGACGTCCTTGAGGTTGTTCACGCGCGCACCGTGGACGCGGATCAGGTCATGGCTGTCGGCCACGTGCTTGCTCATCGGGTACTCCAGTTTTTGGTTCGGGCCTCGGCGGCTTGCCGGTATTCGTGCGGGGAAAGGCCGTAGGCGTCCCGGAAACGGCGGACGAATTGCGCGACGGGCAGGTCCGCCGCGCTCGCGAGCGTTTCGACGTCCAGGGGAGTCGTGCATTCACGGTCGATGCGGTCCCGGACGCGGCGCAACAACACCAATTCACGCAGGTGATTGTGTGCGGCGGCTTTCAGGCTGAGGCACATGCCGGGTTCCTTTCCGGAATGCGGCCGAGCACAGCCCGGGCCGCGATCGGGAGCAGCAGGAGGGTCAGCACGCCGGACAGCACGAGGCCGCCGGTGCTGCCGGTGAGTTCGATCAGGGGGCCGCCCAGTGCCAGCCCGAGCGGCGCGGCCACCGTGGCGCCGGTCGTCCAGAGCGTGACGACCTGCTGCTGTTCCCCGGGGGCGAGCCCCGACTGCAGGAAGCTGTAGGCGACCGGCGTGAACGGTGCGTAGACCAGGCCGCCCAGCCCGAAGACGAGCAGGGCCACGGTGAGGTCGCCGGTGACGGCGAGCGCGATCGGGCACAGTGCCCACAGGCCGATGATCGCGACCAGCAGCGGCCGCTGCGGCAGGTTCCGCAGCCGGCTGACCAGTGCGGAGCCGAGGAACGCGCCGGCCCCGAGCGCGCCCCACAGCACGCCCAGCCCGGACGCGCCGGCGTGCAGCTTCCCGCTCACGTACAGCGGGAGCGCCACCTCGACCGGCATGTAGAGGAAGTTGAAGAAGAATTCGACCACCAGCAGCCGCGCGGCGACCGGACGGCGGCGCAGGATCCGCCAGCCGGATTCGTGGGTGCCGCCGTCGCGCAGGGCGTCCCGGTCCCCGGCCGCGCGGGGAACGCAGGCCAGCAGGACCAGCGCTCCCGCCGCGTCGACGAAGAGCGCGAAGCCCGCACCGGCGGTCGCCACGACGACCCCGCCCAGCACCGGGCCGGCGATGTAGAGCGCGAACGTCGTGTTCAGCCCCAGCAGGCCGTTGACCGAGAACCGCCCGGCTTCGCCCGCGGCCGACGTCGCCAGCAGGCGGCGGCTGCTCGACCCGGCCAGCCGGAACGTCGCACCGAAGAGCAGCCCGGCGACCAGCACCGGCAGGGTGAGCCGGCCGGTGACGGCGAGCACGCCGAGGATGGCGAAGGTGGCCGACCGCAGCACGCAGTCGGCGACCAGCAGCGTGCGCGGCGGCACCCGCACCCGGCCGAGGCCGACGGCCAGGGCCAGCACGGTGGACAGGACGAACGGCGCGGCCTCCACGAGCCCGATGGCGATGGCCTTCGGGACGTCGCCGTGGAGGGAGAGCGTCTGGACGGGCATGGCCACCAGGAGCATGCCGGTGCCGACGTTGGCCAGGAGATCCCCCAGCAGGAGCCCGGCGATCCGCCGGTCGCGCAGCACCTCGCGGTAGCCGCGCGCGGGGGCGGTCGTGGTCAGCGCAGCTCCTGGATGCGCAGCAGGTTGCCGGCCGGGTCGCGGAAGGAGCAGTCGCGGATGCCGTAGGGCTGGTCGACCGGCTCCTGGACGACCTCGGCGTTGCCCGCCTCGAGCTTGGCGAACAGGGCGTCGAGGTCCTTGGTGGCGAGGTTGACCGAGGCGTAGGTGCCCTTGGCCATCATCTCGTTGATCATCCGGCGTTCGTCGTCGGTCAGGCCGGGCGTGGCGGCCACCGGCGCCAGCACGATCGCGGTGTCCGGCTGGTTCGGCGGGCCGACGGTGATCCACTGCATGTCGCCGTACTTGACGTTCTGGCGGACCTCGAAGCCGAGGAGGTCGCGGTAGAAGGCGAGCGACGCTTCCGGGTCGGTGTGGGGGAGGAAGCTCGAGTGAATGGTGACGTCCATGGTGGTCACCCTAGGTGGCCGCCGACGGCCGCGCTTCTCGATTCCTGATCGGTCTGGTGACCTGCTTGGCGACGCACGGCGGCATCCCGACGGTGGCCTCGGCCTGCTGCTCCCGGTACACGCTCGGAGGCATCCCGACCAGCTCCGCGAACCGGGTGCTGAAGGTGCCGAGCGACGAGAAGCCGACGGTGAAGCAGACCTCGGTGACGCTCAGCTCGCCCTTGCGCAGCAGAGCCATCGCGCGTTCGATCCGGCGCGTCATGAGGTACGAATACGGTGACTCTCCGTAGGCTCGCCGGAACTGCCGGCTGAGGTGCCCGGCCGACATGTTCACGCCCCGCGCCAGCGCCTCGACGTCGAGCGGCTGGGCGTACTCCCGGTCGATCCGGTCGCGCACGCGCCGCAGCAGCGCGAGGTCGCGCAGGTACTGCGCGGTGGCGGCGGTGCTGGTCACGCTTGGATCCTGCCATATGAGACGAAGACGGCGGAGGGCTTTCGTGTCGACCCTTCAATCACGCGTGTCGGCCCCTTCGCGCACGGCGTCCCGCGTGCTCGAACCCGGATCTCGCGTGACTGGAGGCGAATCTCGCGTGATCGGAAAGGCATCTCGCGTGCCTGGAGGGGCATCTCGCGTACCTGGAAGGTCGGCTTGCGTACCTGGAGGGTCGGTTTGCGTGCCTGGAAGGTCGACTCGCGTGATTGGGGGGACGACACGGAAAGCCGTCCCGGGGGTTCCCGTGCCCCCGGGACGGCCGTGCACCGGTGCTTCAAGACCGTGGCGCTCCTTCCGGCGGCATACCCGTCCGCCGGAACGACCGCCACGACCCGTGCGCCGAGGCGGAGTGACCCGCCGCGGCGCTCGACCCCGGGCCCCCGCCCGGTGCGCCGGAAGAAGGCCACCCCGGGGGCGTCGGGTTCCCTCGGGATGGCCCTCTCCTGGCCCGCCGGGCGCTCGGTCTTCCGGACGCGAGGCGGGCAGGGGGACGCTGGGGCCGGCCACCACACCACCCAGCCGCGGAGGGAGTGTGGTGGCCGGCAAGGGACGGTGGCCGCCGCGCGCAGCCCCGCCCCGGCTCTTCTACCTCCCCATCGGGATGGCCATGGTCGGCAGCGCGGCGCCGGGCTGGGCGGCGAACGCCGTGGTCGGCGGGGCCGGCAGGGACTGCGCCGGGAACGCCGTCGTCGGGATGTCGTTGGCGAACTCGCTCTCGAACTCGCGCTCGAAGGCCTGGTGGTCGAAGCCGCTGTCGAACTCCGCGGGCACGTCGGCCGCCAGCGCGGCGAGCGCCGGCTCGACCGTGGGCACCTCGGGGACCTCCGCGACGGGCGCGGGCTCCGGCTCGGGCACGTAGTCCGGCGCGGGGAGACGCCGGTCCAGCTCGAGCATCCAGTCGAGCATCGCCCGCGGCTTGTCCCAGCAGGAGATGCCGACGAGCCTGCCGTCGCGGACGAAGCCGGTGATGCCGTCGGCCAGCGACACGGTGTCCTCGGCCAGCGACGGCATCCCGCACATCTGCAGCCGGGTGTCGTACAGCGTCGACCAGGCGCGGGGGAGCGGGGTGAACGGCTTCGCGCTCGAGTGCCCCATCAGCAGGTTGTCCGCCGCGTGCCGGGCCGACTCGACGGCGTTGATCCAGTGCTCGACCCGCCGCGGGGTCTCGTCGAACCGCAGGTTCGGCCAGCGCGCGATGTCGCCGGCGATGACGACGTCGGAGGCGCCCTCGGCGAACAGCTTCGAGTCGCAGAGGACGCCGTCGCTGATGTCGAGGCCGGAGCCGCGCATCCAGTCGACCGACGGGACACTGCCGATGGCGAGCACGACGACGCTGGCGACCAGCAGCTGGTTGTTCGTCAGGTGCAGCCCGACGGTGTCCTTCGTGCTGATCCAGTGCCGGACTTCGCTCCGCATCGCCAGGTTCGCGCGGTGCTCGTGGTGCGCCTCGACGATGCCGCTGGAGACGCGGTCGCCGAAGCGGTGCAGCGGCGCCTTCGCGTGCCCGATCAGGGTGACGTCCCGGCCGATGTGCCGCATGCTCGCGGCGAACTCGTTGCCGATCAGGCCGGCGCCGATCACGACGGCCGGCTTCTTGCTGGCGTTGAGGCAGCGCCGCACCGCCATCGAGTCCTCGACCGTGCGCAGGATCCGCACCCGCGGGTCGTGCCGCGGCGCCCCGGGCAGGTGCCGCGGGTAGACGCCGGTGGCGGCGATCAGGCCGTCGTACCAGAGGGATTCGCCGCCGGGCAGGTGCACGACCCGCTCGGTGGTGTCCAGGTGCGTGACCCGCGCGCCGAGGCGCCAGTGCACGTCGAGGTCCGGCAGGTAGTGCGAAAGGCCCACGTCGCTGGGCCGTTCGGTCCCCATCACCAGCGCCTTGGAGACCATCGGGCGGTGGTAGGGCCGCCGGGCCTCGTCGCCGATCAGGACGATCTCGCCGTCGAACTTCTGTTCCCGCAGTCGCTCCGCGGCGCGCAACCCTGCGACACCCGCGCCGACGATGACGATCCGGTCGCCGTCAGCCATCGATGACCCCTCTCATCACGACCGCCTGCATCGGGCAGCAGCGGGCGGCCATCTTCGCCTGTTCAATGGTGGTTTCGTCCAGCAGCCGCGTGTGGAAGCGCAGGCGGCCGTCCTGGCCGAGGTCGAACACGTCCGGCGCCTCCATGGCGCAGATGCCGTAGAGCTCGCACCGGTCGTTGTCGACGCTGATCCGGGGCCCGCCGCCGGGCAAACGGAAGGGCATCAGGCCACCTGCTCTTCGACGAGGCCGATGCGCTCGAGCGTGCGGGCCGGCATGAACCGCAGCATCGACACCGTCACGGCCGGGACGAGCAGCGTGATGCCGCCCAGCCAGGTCACCGAGAGGTGGCCGTTGGCGATGGCGCCGAACCAGGAGTGGACCGCGATCAGCCCCACCGCCGGGTACGCGCAGCGGTGCAGCCACAGCCAGCGCCGGTAGGAGGTGAAGCGCTGCAGGCCCGCCGTCAGGAAGATGGCGAACATGACCTCGAAGCCGACGATGCCCGCGATGTGCCGCGCTTCCTGGCCGGACCCGAACGGGATGAACATGTAGCCGAAGCTGTACGGCTGGACCGTCAGGTAGGTGAAGCCCAGTGCGTGCACCGCGCCGAAGATGATGGTCGCGGTGGCCAGCACCATGTGGGTGCTGCGCAGGCCCTTCCGGCCGGTGACCGAGCGGATCCAGCCGGTCGCGGTGAGCACACCCCAGGTGAGCGTCAGCATCGCCGCCCCGTAGGACGTCCGGGCGGCGAAGGCGGCGAGGCCGCGGGCCGCCGGATCGGTCTTCGGCTGGAACTGCTGGGTGAGGAAGATCGTTGCGTCGTGCCATGTCTCAACCATGGCTACCCCCGGTTCTCGCGGTGGCCGGCCGGGACGTCCTGGCGCGGCCACGGTTGCTCTTGATCTGGCGCAGCGCGTAGAACAGGCCGCCGCCGAGCAGGAGGAACAGCGCACCCACCACGGCGATCTGGGACGTGTCGAGACCGAGCGGCTGGCCGACGGGCGCCGAGGTGGTGGAGACGGCCGGGGCGGGCAGCGCCGTGTAGTCGACCATGCCGGTGCTTTCGAGCATCGTCATGTGCCGCATGACGGCCTGGTTGCCGACGGTCGCGAAGGCCCGCACGTCGTCGTTGCGGGTTCCGGCCCGCAGCTGCGCCAGGACGTTGAACACCGCGCCGTGCGCCGCCCGCAGCCGGTTGGCGAACACGCGGTCGAACTCCGGGCCGGGGGAGGCGTTCATCTCTTCGGCCAGCCAGCCGCGCTGTTCGTCGGAGGGCTGGTCGGGG
Source organism: Amycolatopsis sp. NPDC005003 (assembly GCF_053600695.1). Classification (NCBI taxonomy): domain Bacteria; kingdom Bacillati; phylum Actinomycetota; class Actinomycetes; order Pseudonocardiales; family Pseudonocardiaceae; genus Amycolatopsis; species Amycolatopsis sp. NPDC005003. Next base: position 82,303 of record NZ_JBSGAI010000037.1, read on the forward strand.
ACCGGCGAGTTCAGCTTCTTCGAGAGGGCGCGGGTCGCCACGTCGAGGCGGCCGTGGTCCATCATGATCGCGAAGCCGACCTTCTGGACGATCGGGCTGCCCTTCTCCATCGCCATCATGCCGGAGGGCATTTCCCACAGACCGGCCTGGCGGACCTTGGTGAGCAGCACCGCGTCGGTGTCGGAAATCGCGCCGGTCTGGGCGAGGGAGGTCGAGCCCGGCGCGAGCAGCGCCAGCACCAGCGCCACGACGAACAGGATCCGGACCAGCGGCCGGGACCGCTCGAGGACGGACGAGGGCTCGAAGTCGAACCCGGCGAGCTCAGACGCCGAACGCATTTTGCCTCCACTCGTCCTGGGTCAACGTGATCTTCTTGCCGTCCGGCGCGATGGGGTACCACGCCTGGTCGAGGCCCTGGCCGGAGGTGTCGGCCGGTTCCTCGTCGCCGGTGAAGTGGTACAGCGGCCAGCCGGCCAGGGTGAGCTGCTGGATGCCGTCGGGCCGGGTGATCTCGCCGATCAGCGACTGGTCGACGTCGATCGGCGGGAGGTTGCCACCGGCCTTGACCGGGATCCACTTGGTCGCGCACGCGCCGGTGCAGTTCGACCGCGAGGGGTTGGGGGTGTCCCGGTCGTACCGGTAGATCGTGTACCCGGTGCCGTCGACGAGCAGGAGCCCGAGGTCGAACGTCTTCGCCGCCCTGAGCTGGCTTTTCGCCGGGTTGTTCGGGTCGGCGGTGATGCCCTGCGGCATCGGCAGGACGATCTGCCCCTGCTGTTGCTGCATGCCGGGCATCTGCATCCCGGCGTACCCGCCGTTCGAGGTGGCGGCGCTGGCAGTACAGGCAGTGAGCAAGGCGAGTGCGGTGAGGCACACGGCGGCGGGGACCACCGGGCGGGGAATGCGGATCACTGCTCCTCCGTGGGGCATGACTACGCGCTGTTGCCGGTAGTGCAACGGAAAAGGGCGCGAAAGATCCACAGTGGACATTCGGTCCGGAGTGGATGCGGAGCGTTGCGGGGGACAACGCCTGGTCGGGGTCTTCGGTAGGGGATACGGACACGGTCCGGAAACGGTTCAAAAAAGTTTTGCCCCGGTTCGGGGCCCGGAAGTACTGGACGTAGCCCGTCCGGCCCACCAGGATGTCCCGCGTGGGACGGCACACCCGAGCGCTGAGATCGATCGCGGATCAGGAGGCCGTCGTCGAACCCGACGGCGGCCACGACGATCTGGCGAAGGCGCTCTACCAGGAGTTCGGTGGGTCCCTGATGGCGTTCGCGCTGCGGCTGACCGGCCACGACCGGCAGTGGGCCGAGGACGTCGTGCAGGAGACCCTGATCAAGGCGTGGCGGAACGCCGACAAGCTCGACCGCCAGCCGGAGATGCTGCGTGCGTGGTTGTTCACGGTGGCCCGGCGTATCGTGATCGACGGCTGGCGCAGCCGCAGTGCCCGCCCCCAGGAGATCGAGGAGATCGAATCCGACGCGATCGCGGTGTCCGACGAATCGGACCGGACGCTCGCCGCGATGATCGTTTACGAGGCGCTGCAGGGCCTTTCGCCCGAGCAGCGGGAGGCCATCCAGCAGACCTACCTGCGCGATCGCACCGTGAACGAGGTCGCGGCGACCCTCGGCGTGCCCCCGGGCACCGTCAAGTCCCGCATCCACCACGCCGTCCGCGCGCTGCGCCGGGCCCTGCGCGAGCGGGGGTGAACTGAGCGTGGCCGGATCACCGCACACCGACGTCGCCGCCTACGTGCTCGGCGTCCTCAGCGAGGCCGAGAACACCCAGTTCGAAGCCCACCTGATGAACTGCCCGCACTGCCAGCTCGACCTGATCGAGCTCTACCAGCTGCCGGACGTCCTCGACCTGGTGAAGCGCAGCTGGCCGGAGCCCCCGATGCCGGCGCCCGGCCCGCGCACCCTGTCGCCGGGCCCGCGGGTGCTGCGCGGCCTCATGGAAGAGGCCGCCGTCAAGCGCCGCCGCCGTCGCCGGATCGGCATCCTCGCCGGGGCCGCGGCCGCGGCGGCCGTGATCGCCGGCCCGCTGGTGACCCTCGCGGTCCGGCCGGCCGACGCCGTCCCGCCCGCTTCGCTCGCCGCCCCGAGCAACAAGCAGCCGCCGCCGGCGACCAGCGTCCCGGCGACGTCCACCGCGCCGCCCGGAGGTGCCCAGGGGCAGCCCGGCGGCGGCCAGACCTACGGCCGCGGCAGCGGCGGGTCCGCCGTCAGCGCCCTGGTCACCGTTTCGCCGGTGGAGTGGGGCAGCCGTGTCGAACTCGAGCTGCGCGGGATCGTCGGGCCGGTGAAGTGCCAGCTGGTCGCCATCCCGGCCGCCGGTTCCGAGCGCGTCGTCTCCAGCTGGTCGGTGCCGCCCAAGGGGTTCGGCATCCCCGGCTCGCCCGAACCGCTGCGGCTGCAGGGCTCGGTCTCCCTGGCGATGGACCAGATCAGCCGGTTCGAGGTCCGCGGCGAGGACGGCACCGTCCTCGTCGTCGTCCAGCGCTGAATCTCTTTTGTTTTCGGTGAAACGCCGTGACCTGGGTAAATGCTGTCCGGTTGCGTTCTCGTAGATAACGAACAGATAACGAGCCGGTCGCTTTTGAACCTCGGGGCGCTCGTGTCCGTATCCCCCAATGCATCCCCCGATGCGTCCCGACAGCCGGAACCGCAAGCATCCCCCGACGGGTTCCGTGAGATCTCAAGCTCAATCAACGGTAGTTCTTGCCCGGGCTGCCGCGCCGTTGGCGCGCGCCCGGAAAAACGAACGAGGTGAACTAGTCTATGGCCCGGAATTCTCGGCCCCCCGTGACCGGCAAACACCGCGTTGCCCGCCGAACCAAGATCGCGATGGGCGCGATCGGCCTGGCGATCGCCGTCGGCGCCCTCGCCGTCGCGGTCACCGCGGGCCGCACGGGCGAAGCCAGCGCGGACCCCGCTGATCCGTCGTTCTTCATCGACATCACCAAGGTTCCCGCCGGCACCAACGTGAACGCGGCGTTGAAGAAGAAGGGCGTCCAGGGTTCCTTCACCGTCAACTGTGGAACCAACGCCGACGGTTCGCACCACAACCCGGACAACTTCATCGCGCAGCCCGGGATCAAGAACGGCGCCCAGCACCTGCACGACTACGTCGGCAACGTGACGACGGACGCCGATTCCAGCCTGAAGAGCCTCCTCGCCGGCGGCACCACCTGCAAGAACGGTGACAAGTCGGCGTACTTCTGGCCCGTCATCCGCATCGACAAGGAAGACGAGGCGACCGACAAGGGCAAGAACGAGAAGGCCAAGCAGCAGCAGAAGGGCAAGACCGGCGACGTCCAGCAGGACAAGAGCGCGCAGGACGCCAAGGACGCGCAGGACCAGCGCAACAGCCAGGGCGGCGGCCAGTCGGGCAGGAGCGCCCAGCAGCAGGGCGACCAGAACCAGAACGACCAGAACAAGAACCAGCAGAGCCGGAACCAGCAGCAGGGCGAGCAGAACAAGCAGCAGGACCAGAACAAGCAGCAGGACCAGAACAAGAACCAGCAGCAGAACCAGCAGGGCAAGAACCAGAACAAGGACCAGAACAAGGATCAGAACAAGGACCAGGGCCAGGTGGAAGAGCTCGGCGGTCCGCAGGGCGAGAACGAAGAGGTCGGCGACAACGACGGCGAGATCATCGAGCCGGAGTCCGCGACGCTGAAGTTCATCGGCGGTGGCGCGCAGAACGTCGTCGCGATGCCGCTGGGCCTGAAGATCCTCTACGGTGACGCCAAGCAGAGCACCAACGGCCCGAAGAACGCCCGGCCCAGCTGGACCTGCACCGGGTTCGAGGACCGGCTGACCGACAAGTACCCGATCTGCCCGCAGGGCAGCAAGGTCGAGCGGATCCACGCGTTCCCGAACTGCTGGGACGGCAAGAACACCGACAGCGCCGACCACCGCAGCCACATCGTGTTCGGCGACCAGCAGGGCAAGTGTCCGCAGGGCTTCAAGAACGTCCCGCAGCTGCAGGTCACCCTGGTGTACAACGTCCCGCAGGACGTCCAGAAGAACAAGCAGTACAAAGTGGACGCCTTCGCCCAGGAAGAGCACAACCCGAAGTCCGACCACGACGACTTCGCGAACGTGATGAACAAGCAGATCATGGGCCGCCTGGTCAACTGCATCAACTCCGGCAAGGTCTGCGCCGAATAACCCCCTTCGAAAGCGGGAAGGAGAACCTCCGATGAACCGTGCTCGCCCGGCTGTTGCCGCACCGATCGCCGTCGCCGGACTCGCGCTGGTCGCGGCCTGCGGGACCAACCCGTACGCCACGTCCGGTGCCGTCCAGCCGGTGGTGCTCGGGGCGCAGCAGCAGCCGGCGGGCGCGGTTCCGGCCGGCGCCGCGGTCCAGCTGATTTCGTCCACTGTGGACGGGCTGGGCGCGGTGCTGGCCGACGCCGAAGGGCACACGCTCTACCGCTACGCGAAGGACTCGGCCGAGCCGTCGAAGGCGACCTGCGCCGGCCCGTGCGCGACGACGTGGCCACCGCTGGTCTCCGACGGCCCGGCGCTCGCCGCCGGCGTGGACGCCAAGCTGGTCGGCCTGGTCACCCGGCCGGACGGCCGTCAGCAGGTGACGGTCGCCGGCTGGCCGGTCTACCGGTTCGCGAAGGACACCGGGCCGGGCATCGCGCTCGGCCGGTCGGCCGGCGCGGACTGGGCGGCGATCACCCCGACAGGGGAGAAGGCGGGCACCGGGAGTTCCACCGAGCCGGCCACTGAGCCGGCCACCGGGCGGCCCACCGTCGGCACGGCGGAGATCGACGGTCTCGGGCGCGTCCTCACGGACACCGACGGCCGCACGCTGTACCTCTTCACCAAGGACGGCAAGGATTCCGGAAAATCCGCTTGCGACGAAGCGTGCGTGCGGAAGTGGCCACCGCTGCGCGCCGACGCCCGCATCACCGTCGCCGACGGCATCAAGGCCGGACTGGTCGGCCGCATCCGCCGAGCGGACGGCACGAGCCAGGTGACGGTCGGCGGCTGGCCGGTGTACACCTACACCGGTGACGGCGCGCCGGGCCAGGCGAGCGGGCACGGCGCGGGCGGCACCTGGTACGCACTGGAACCCAACGGCTGCAAGGCAGACCCGGCCGGCAGGCCCGCGGTCCGGCAGGCGTCGGCGACCTCCCCCGGCGGGTACTGACCCGCCCCTCGATCCCCGGCCCGGCGGACACTTCCCTCCACCTCACCCCCCGAGTCCGCCGGGCCGGTTGCACCACCCCGAAGAAACCGCGGGACGCCCCGTCCCGCACCTCGATCCCCGGTCCGGTGGACGCTTTCCCTCCACCTCACCCCCCTTGTCCACCGGGCCGGGATTCCTCACCCCCACCGATCCGGCCTGGCCGGATCAGCGAAGGAGGAGAAGGCGGGAGTCGCTCCCGCCCGCGAGTTCCGGCCCGGTGGACGCTTCCCTCCACCTCACCCCCCCGTCCACCGCGCCGGAACCCCTTCCCACCCACCTCTCAAGCCCAACCGACCCTCCAGGCACGCACCCCGACCTTCCCGATACGCAACCCGCCCCTCGAGGTACGCAGCCCGACCTCCCAGGCACACCAGCCTCCTCCAGATCCGCGAGATGCCCCACCAATCACGCGAGATGCCTCCCCAGTCACGCGAGATGCCTCCCCAGTCACGCGTGATGCCTCTCCAAACACGCGAGATGCCCCGCCCAACTCACGAGATCCGCCCCCAATCACGCGAGATCCGCCTCCAGACACGCGAGCTCCGCCCTCAAACACGCGACGTCCGCCCTGAATCACGCGACTCCCGCCCCGAAGCCCCAGCCGGTGGCCGCCCCTCGGTCACCGTTCCGGCGCCACCTTCGCGGCTCCCCATGAACCCCGGTCCCGGGGGATGCTTCCCTCCACCTCACCCCCCTCATCCCCCGGGCCGGTGAACGCTGCGGTCCCCGTGCTCCGGCACGGGGACCGCGGCCCAGAAGCCCCGCGGCACCCGGCCCGCGACGTCGGGCAGACGGCCCGGGCATGGCGGATTCGTCCCGACTCTCGCATGATCGGCAGATGACCCTGCGCACCGACGCCGCCGCCCTGCTCGACGACCTCGTCGCCCTGCGTCGCGACCTGCACCGGATCCCCGAGATCGGCCTGCACCTGCCGCGCACCCAGGAGCGGGTCCTCGCCGCACTGGACGGCCTGCCGCTCGAAATCACCCTCGGCAAGAGCCTGTCGTCGATCACCGCGGTGCTGCGCGGCGGCGCACCCGGCGGCACCGTCCTCCTGCGGGGCGATATGGACGCCCTCCCGGTCACCGAGGCCGGCGGCGAGGAGTTCACCTCGACCCTCGACGGCGCCATGCACGCCTGCGGCCACGACCTCCACACGGCGGGCCTGGTCGGTGCGGCCCGCCTGCTCGCCGCCCGTCGCGGGGACCTCTCCGGCGACGTCGTCTTCATGTTCCAGCCCGGCGAAGAGGGCTGGGACGGCGCCGGCCGCATGATCGACGAAGGCGTGCTGACCGCGTCGGGCAAGCACGTCGACGCCGCCTACGGGCTGCACGTCTCGGCCGGGACCTACGCCAACGGCCAGTTCGCCATCCGCCCCGGCACGCTCATGGCGGCGTCGGGTGCCCTCGAAGTCCGGGTGAAGGGCGACGGTGGCCACGGCTCGTCCCCGCACAACGCCCGCGACCCGATCCCGGCCGCCTGCGAGATGGTGACCGCCCTGCAGACGATGGTCACCCGCACCTTCGACGTCTTCGACCCGGTGGTCGTCACGGTCGGTTCGTTCCACGCCGGCACCCGGCGCAACATCATCCCGGACGACGCGGTGTTCGAGGCGACCCTGCGCTCGTTCTCGCCCGAAGCCGCGGCGCGGGTCGGCGAACGGGCGGAGCAGGTCTGCCGCGGCATCGCGCAGGCCCACGGGCTCGGCGTCGAAGTCACCTTCGAACCCGAGTACCCCGCGACGGTCAACGACGCCGAGGCCAGCGCCTTCGTGGCCGACACCGTCCGCGACGTCTTCGGCGAGGACAGGCTGCTCGAGATGGCCGATCCGATCGCCGGTTCGGAGGACTTTTCCCGCGTCCTGCAACGAGTTCCCGGCGCGTACCTCTTCCTCGGCGCGTGCACCGCCGACCCGGCGACGGCGCCGGAGAACCATTCGCCGCGCGCCCGCTTCGACGACGGCGTGCTCGGCGACGGCGCCGCGCTGCTGGCCGAGCTCGCCGTCCGCCGGCTCGCGCTGCTCGCCGGATGACACCCGGGCGGAGCTCCCGGCTGATCGTCCACTGTGGAGCGAACGGCCTCGGCGCGGTTGCGGTCGTGAGTAAGCTGACCTTCGCGCCGGCCGCCGTGGCGGCGCCGCGACGGACATCTCTCGTGGAGGCGGCGTGACGCGCACGGTGTTCACCGGCGGTTCGGTGTTCGACGGCACCGGCGCGGACCCGGCACCGGCCGACGTCGTCGTCGAGCACGGCCGGATCATCGACGTCGGGACGGATCTCGACGGCGACGAGGGCGTCGACTGCACCGGCGCGGTGCTGCTGCCCGGGCTCTTCGACTGCCACGTGCACGTGACGATCTCGGACATCGGTCTGCTGGCGCGGGTGCAGAAGCCGTTCTCCTACCAGTTCTACGAAGCCGCGCGGAACCTGTGGGCGACGCTGGGGCTGGGCATCACGACGGTCCGCGACGCGGCGGGCGCGGACCTCGGCATCAAGCAGGCGGTGGACGACGGCCTGATCCCGGGGCCGCGGCTGCAGATCTCCGTCGGCCTGATCAGCCCCACCGGCGGCCACGGCGACGGGTGGCACCCGTCGGGGCTCTGCGTGCCGCTGCTGGTCCCGCACCCCGGCCGGCCGGACACCACGGTCGACGGCCCCGACGAGATGCGCCGGGTGGCCCGGACGCTGCTGCGCGCGGGCGCCGACGTGCTCAAGGTGTGCACGACCGGCGGCGTGCTGTCCCCGCGCGACGACCCGCGGCACGCGCAGTTCACGCCGGAGGAGCTGGACGTCCTGGTGACGGAGGCGGCGATGCAGGGCCGCCCGGTGATGGCGCACGCCCAGGGCGCGACGGGCATCAAGAACGCGGTCCGCGCGGGCGCGCGCTCGATCGAGCACGGGATCTACCTCGACGACGAAGCGATCGAGCTGATGCTCGGCCACGGAACCTGGCTGGTGCCGACGCTGATCGCCCCGGTCAACGTGGTCCGCGCGGCGGACGCGGGCGTCGACCTCCCGGCGGCGGTGGTGGCGAAGGCGCGCGAAGTGGTGGAGGTCCACCGGGACTCGGTCCGGCGCGCGTACGCGGCGGGCGTCCGGATCGCGATGGGCACGGACAGCGGAGTCGGGCCGCACGGCACGAACCTCGAGGAACTGGCCCTGATGGCGGCGTGCGGGATGCCGCCCGGGGACGTCCTGGCGGCGACGACGTCGTCGGCGGCCCGGCTGATGGGCCTGGACGGCGAGCTGGGCCGGCTCGAGCCGGGCCTGCGGGCGGACGTCGTGGTGGTGGCCGGCGACCCGTACGACTTCCCGGCGCTGGCGTCGAACATCCGGGAGGTCTGGAAGGACGGCGTCCGGGTGGTCTGACGCCGAGTCGTCCACCCGGGCACGCGTGTCGCCGGTCAGGGCTCCGGGTTCAGCAGGTCCTTCAACGCCGCGGCGAACTTCGCCGGGTTCCGCTGCGGCGCCAGGTGCGAGCCCGGCAGCTCGGTGAACGGCAACCCCAGCTCCAACGCCAGGATCTTCGCCGGCTGGTAGTGGTAGCGGCCCCGGCTGCCCTCGCCCGCCACCGGGAAGATCTCCGTGCTCGCCTTCCGCAGCGCCCGCAGGTCCGGCAGGTAGTCGAAGAACTCCGTCAGCTCGCGGTCGAACAACCGGATCCAGTCGGCCTCGTGGGGGAGGCGGAGGTTCGGCAGGTTCGGCAGCGCGGCGCCGGCGATCGCGTCCGCGAAGCGGGTCACCGCGGCCATCAGCTCACCCGAACGGGCCAGCCGGACCTGTTCCGCCGCCGCTTCGAGCCAGCCGCCCGCGTCCGGCATCAGGTGGACCGCCGGGGGTTCGTGCGCGACCAGCGTCGTCACGCGGTCCGGGTGGCGGGCGACGAGGTCGAGGCCGATCAGGGCGCCCGCGCTCGAGCCGAACACCTGCGCCGGGCCCCCGGCCGCGTGGTCGAGGACCGCCAGTGCGTCGTCCGCCTGCAGGGAAACCGGCACCGGGCCGGTCGTCGTGTCCGTGCTGCCGAAGTGGCCGCGGCGGTCGTAGGTGATCACGGTGAAGTCGGCGTGCAGCTGCTTCGCCAGCGCGCGGTAGGCCTCGCCCGATCCGGTGCCGCCCGCGATCAGCAGCAGCGCCGGGCCCTCGCCGCCGCGGCGGACGAGGAGCTCACCGTTTTCCACCGGGCAACGGCTTTCCGAGATCATGCCCCGAAGTGAAGCACAACCCGTTCACCCGACGGCGTGGTGGTCGAGCCGTGCCGGGCTAGAGCCGTTCGATGATCGACGCGGTGGCCAGCGCGCCGCCCGCGCACATCGTCACCAGCGCCGTCGAGGCGTCCCGGCGCTCCAGTTCGTGCAGCGCGGTCGTCAGCAGGCGGGCGCCCGTGCTGCCCACCGGGTGGCCGAGGGCGATCGCGCCGCCGTTGACGTTGACCCGGTCCGGATCGGGGGAAACCACCTGCTGCCACGACAACGCGACCGAAGCGAACGCCTCGTTGACCTCGAACAGGTCCACGTCGTCCACGGTCATCCCGGCCCGGGACAGCACGCGTTCCGTCGCGCGGATCGGGCCGTCCAGGTGGTAGTACGGCTCGGCGCCGACCAGCGCCTGCGCGACGATCCGGGCCCGCGGACGCAGACCCAGCGCGGCCGCCCGGTCGGCGTCCAGCAGGAGCAGGGCCGCCGCGCCGTCGGAGATCTGGGAAGACGTGCCCGCCGTGTGGACGCCGTCCTCGACCACCGGCTTCAGCCGGGCGAGGCCTTCGACCGTCGTCTCGCGCAGGCCCTGGTCCCGCGCGACCAGGTGGGTTTCCCCGGTCGGTTCGCCGGAAGCGGAGAGGACCGGCGCCTTCACCGGCACCACTTCGCGGTCGAAGTGGCCGGCGGCCCAGGCGGCCGCCGCCTTCTGCTGGGAGGCGGCGCCAAAACGGTCGACGTCCTCGCGGGTCAGCCCGCGGCGGACCGCGATCCGCTCGGCCGCGCCGTACTGGTTGGGCAGGTCGATCGACCACGACGAGGGCCGCGGGGACGCGCCGGCCCGGTTCGTGCCGAGCGGGACGCGGCTCATCGCTTCGACCCCGCACGCGACGCCGGCCTCGATGGCGCCGGTCGCGATCAGGCCGGCGATGAGGTGGGTGGCCTGCTGCGCCGAGCCGCACTGGGCGTCGATCGTCGTCGCGCCCGCCGTCTCGGGGAGGCCCGCGTGCAGCCACGCGGTGCGCGTGACGTTGTTCGACTGCTCACCGGCCTGCGTGACGCAGCCGCCGATGAGCTGCTCGACCAGCGCCGGGTCGATCCCGGCGCGGTCCAGCAGGGCGAGCTGCGCGGCACCCAGCAGCTCGGCCGCGTGCAGGCCGGCCAGCAACCCGTTCCGCTTGCCGATCGGGGTCCGCACGGCTTCGACGATGACCGGCACGCCCATGTCGTCCCTTTCGTCGGGAAACACTGTTCACTGACCCTGAAACTAGAACAAGTTATCGTTTTGTGCAAGTCTGCGCAGGGTTGCACCCTTGTTGATCTCTCCGGGGTGAGCGCATGCTCACCTGGCATCATCGGTTAAGTAAACGGGTTTCACTTACGGTCTTCCGTTGGTTAACGCCGTATGCTTCAATCCAACCTAGAACGTGTTCCAAGCCGAACCGTGGGAGGCAACGTGGCCGCTCCGCTCATCCCCGCCGGGTTCGACTTCACCGATCCCGATCTCTTGGCAGAGCGACTTCCCGTCGCCGAGTTCGCCGAACTGCGGCGGACCGCCCCGGTGTGGTGGAACCCCCAGAAGCACAACACCGCCGGCTACCGGGACGACGGCTATTGGGTCGTCTCGCGCCACGCGGACGTCAAGGAGGTCTCGCGCGACAGCACGCTGTACTCGTCGCGTGAGAAGACCGCCATCATCCGCTTCGACGAGAACATGACCGAGGACAACCTCGAGGCCAACCGCTTGGTGCTGCTCAACATGGACGCCCCGCAGCACACGAAGCTGCGGCGGATCGTGTCGAAGGGCTTCACCCCGCGGTCCATCTCGAAGCTCGAGGACACGCTGCGCGACCGCGCCGAGCGGATCGTCCACGAGGCGCGCAAGAAGGGGTCGGGCGACTTCGTCACCGACGTCGCCTGCGAGCTGCCGCTGCAGGCGATCGCCGAGCTGATCGGCATCCCGCAGGACGACCGGCTCAAGATCTTCGACTGGTCCAACCAGATGGTCGCCTACGACGACCCGGAGTACGAGGTCGCGCCGCTGGAGGCGTCCGCGCAGCTCGTCGGGTACGCCTGGAACATGGCCGAGGACCGGCGCAAGTGCCCGATGGACGACATCGCCACCAAGCTCGTCCAGGCCGACGTCGACGGCGAATCGCTGGGCTCCGACGAGTTCGGGTTCTTCGTCATCCTGCTCGCGGTGGCCGGCAACGAGACCACGCGCAACGCGATCACCCACGGCATGAAGGCGTTCCTGGACCACCCGGACCAGTGGGCGCTGTTCAAGGAGCAGCGCCCGAAGACCGCGCCCGACGAGATCGTCCGCTGGGCCAGCCCGATCGTCGCGTTCCAGCGCACGGCCACCCGCGACACCGAACTCGGCGGCGCGCAGATCCGCAAGGGCGACCGCGTCGGCATGTTCTACAGCTCGGCCAACTTCGACCACGAAGTCTTCGAGGACCCGGAGAAGTTCGACGTCCTCCGCGAGGACAACCCGCACGTCGGCTTCGGCGGAACCGGTTCGCACTACTGCATCGGCGCGAACCTCGCCCGGCTGGAGATCGACCTGATCTTCAACGCGATCGCGGACGTGATGCCGAACATCACCGAAGCGGCACCCCCGGTGCGGCTGCGGTCGAGCTGGCTGAACGGCATCAAGCACTACCCGGTGAACTACGGCTGAGGAACTCCTCGACGCGGTCCCAGGTGAGCGCGGCCGCGGCCGCGTCGTATTCCGGGCCGCGCTCGTCGGTGTAGAAGTGGCCGATGCCCGGGTAGGTGTACACCCGGGCATCGGCGCCCGACCGCGCCGCGGCTTCGCGCCAGGCCGCGACCTGGGCCGGGGGTGCGATCGGGTCGGGGTCGGCGACGTGGACCTGCACCGGCAGGCCCGCGCGGACCTCGGCCGGCAACGCCCCCACGGCGTGCACCATCAGCACGCCCGCGGTGCCGGGCCGGTGCGGCAGCACGGTCTGGACGACGCCGGCGCCCATCGACACGCCCACGAGCACGGTCTCCGCGGGCAGGTCGCGCACGGCGTCCAGGGCCCGCCCGGTGATGGTCTCCCAGCCGACGGCGTCCTTCAGCGCGAAGCCTTCTTCGAGGGTCGAGGCCGTCCGGCCGGCGTAGAGGTCCGGGGTGGCGACGCGGTGCCCGGCCGCCCGCAGGCGGCCGGCGAAGCCGAGTTCGACGGGCCGCAGTCCCAGCACGGAGTGGAACACCACGATGTCGGTCACCCGGCAATCCTGCCAGGGGATGACATGATGGCCCGATGGCAGTGCGAGCGACCGTGGACGTCGAGTTCGCCATCCGCGTCACCAAGCCCGGCCCCGCGGCGATCTCGGTCTCCGCGGCGCACGCCGACACCGAGGAACTCACCGTGTCCTGGCACGGCGCGAGCGAACTCGTCGAGTTCGCGCACGGCGCCCGGGCCGAGGTCTTCGACCTCCCCGGCGGTGAACACCGCGTCACCTACCACGCCGAACGCGCGCTGGGGGAGCCCGAGCCCGAGCCGGTGACGCTCGCCGACGTCGCCGTGTTCACCCGGCCGAGCCGGTACTGCCCGTCCGACCGCGTCGCCGGGCTCGTGCCGCCGGAAATCGTCAAGCTCAAGAACCCGCGCAGGCAAGTCGAGGCCATCGTCCGGCAGGTCCACGAGCGACTGTCCTATGTGGTCGGCGCCGGCCGGCCCACCGACGACGCGATCGACACCCTGCTGGCCGGCGAAGGGGTCTGCCGGGACTTCGCGCACGTCTGCATCACCTTGTGCCGCTTCCTCGACATCCCCGCGCGGTACGCCGGCGTCTACGCGCCCGGGCTCGCGCCGATGGACTTCCACGCCGTCTTCGAAGCCGCCGTCGAGGGCCACTGGTACGTCTTCGACGCCACCCGGCTCGCGCCGCGCCAGACCATGCTGCGGATCTCGACCGGCCGCGACGCCGCCGACACCGCCTTCCTCGCCACCCTCGGCAGCGAACTCGACTTCCTCGGCAGCACCGTCTTCGCCACGACGGACGCCGCGCTGCCCGCCGACGACGGGTCCGGGCTGGTCGTTCTGGGTTGACCCCGCGTGTTGCCTGCGCAAAGACGGCCCCGGCTGGGTAGACAGTCCTGGTGAAGAGTTCCCCCAAGGCGCCGAGCCGCTGGGCCCGGGCACGCGCCCGGTACCGGTGGCTGGACCACATCGCCCGCGCGACCAACCGCTACATCGAGTCCGGCGGCTACCACTACGTCGCTTCGATCACCTACTTCAGCCTGCTGTCGCTGGTGCCGCTGCTGATGGTCGCCTCTTCGGTCGCCGGGTTCGTGCTGGCCACCCAGCCGCACCTGCTCGACACGCTGGTGCACGCGATCGTGTCCACGCTGCCCGGCGCGCTCGGTGACAAGGCCACCGAACTGCTCACCGGCTTCGTCGAGCAGCGGACCAGCGTCGGGGTGCTCGGCCTGGCCATCGGCCTGTACTCCGGCTGGAACTGGATGAACGCCGTGCGGGACTCGCTGACCGCGCTGTGGGGGCAGAACCGGTCGGACCAGTCGCTGCTGCGGCTGATCCTCGTCGACCTGCTCGCGCTGCTCGGCCTGAGCGCGGCGCTGATCGTGTCGTTCACCCTCACCATCTCCGGCACCGCGCTCGGCGGCTGGCTGCTCCGGCTCGCCGGCCTGGACGACACGAGCTGGGGGCACCAGCTCGTGTCGGCGTCCTCGGTGCCGCTCTCGCTGGCCGCCGACTGGCTGGTGTTCCTCTGGGTGCTCACCCGGCTGCCGCGGCAGAAGGTCGGCGTGCGCAGCGCGGTCCGCGGCGCGGTCGCGATGGCCGTCGGGTTCGAGGCGCTGAAGCTGGCCGGCGGGTTCTACCTGCGGCTCATCGGCGACTCGCCGACCGGGATCGCGTTCGGGTCGGTGATCGGCCTGATCTTCTTCATCTCGCTCGTCGCCCGGCTGCTCGTCTACGTCACGGCGTGGACCGCGACCGGCTCGGACGCACCGCCGAGGCCGGTCCAGCCGCCGGCGCCGGTGGTGCTGAAGCCGGTGGTCGTGGTCGACCCGCCGATGGCCGTGCCCGCCACGGTCGGCGTGGTCACCGGCGTCCTCGGCACCCTGCTAGCCCTCCGCCTCCGCCGCCGCTCCCGTCGTGAGTGGTAATTAGGGTTAGAACCCGAATTACCACTCACGAGCCGGGCTTCTCCGAGCCGACCAGCCACATCGAGAAGTACTGGGACCCGCCGCCGTAGGCGTGGCCGAGCGCTCGGCGCGCGCCGTCCACCTGGTAGGCCCCGGCCCGGCCCATGACCTGCTTCGCCGCTTCGGAGAACCGGAGCATGCCGGACGCACCGATCGGGTTGGAGGACAGCACCCCGCCCGACGGGTTGCACGGCAGCCGGCCGCCGATCGCCGTCTCGCCCTTCTCGGTGACCTTCCAGCCCTCGCCTTCGGGCGCGAACCCCAGGTTCTCCAGCCACATCGGCTCGAACCACGAGAACGGCACGTAGATCTCCGCGACGTCCACTTCGGACATCGGGTCGGTGATCCCGGCCTCGGCCCACAACGCGGCCGCGGCTTCGCGCCCGGCCCGGGGGTTCACCTGGTCGCGGCCGGCGAACGTGGTCGGCTCGGTACGCATCGCCGTCGCGTGGATCCAGGCCGCGCCGCCTTCGACGGCGTCCCCGGCGGCTTCGTCGCCGAGCACCATCGCGCACGCGCCGTCGGACGACGGGCACGTCTCGTCGTAGCGGATCGGGTCCCACAGCATCTGCGACGCCCGTACCGACTCGACGGTGATGTCCGGCTGCTGCAGGTGCGCGTACGCATTGAGGGCGCCGTTGCGCCGGTCCTTCGCCGCGACGATCGCGCCGACGTGCTCGGGTGCGCCCGAACGGCGGATGTAGGACCGCACGTGCGGCGCGAAGTAGCCGCCCGCACCGGCACCGACCGGCATCTGGAACGGCGGCAGGATCGACAGCCCCCACATCGCGTTCGATTCCGACTGCTTCTCGTAGGCCACCGTGAGCACCCGCCGGTGCACCCCCGCCTGGATGAGCGACGCCGCCACCAGCGCCGTCGAACCACCCACCGAACCGGCGGTGTGCACGCGCAGCAACGGTTTCCCGGTCGCGCCGAGGGAGTCGGCGAGGAACAGCTCGGGCATCATGACGCCCTCGAACAGGTCCGGCGCCTTGCCGAGCACGACGGCGTCGATGTCGGCCCACTCCACCTGGGCGTCGAGCATCGCGCGGTCGATCGCCTCGCGCAGCAGGCCGGGCATCGAGACGTCCTGCCGCTTGGCGCGGTGGTGCGTCTGGCCGGTGCCGAGCACGGCGGTGAGCTGCTTGGTCATCGGGCCTCCAGCACGGTCACCAGGTTCTGTTGCAGGGCCGGGCCGCTCGTCGCGTGCGCCACGGCCTTGCGGGACTCGCCACGGTGGATCCGGACGGCCGCTTCGCCGATCCGGGCGAGCCCCGCGGAGAACATCGGGTTCGCGGCCAGCGCCCCACCGGACGGGTTGATCTTCACGCCGTCGCCGAGCCCGAGCGCGCTGCGCAGGATGAGCTCCTGGTGCGTGAAGGGCGCGTGCAGCTCGGCGAGGTCGACGCCGTCGAGGTCCAGCGCCCTGGCCGCCGCCTCGGTGGACGGCGAACGCGTCAGGTCGCGGGCGCCGAGCACGGGGGAGTCGACGCGGTGCTCGATGCCGGTGATCACCGCCGGGCGGTCGACGATCGCCCGCGCGCGTTCCACGGTGGACAGCACGATGACGGCGGCACCGTCGGTGATCGGGGCGATGTCGTGCCGGCGCAACGGATCGGCGTAGTACGGGTTGTCGAGCAGTTCCGCGACGTCCTTGCCGGTGCCGCGCGCGGCGACTCCGGCCAAGTCCTTTTCGGACCACAGCCCGGCCTCCAGGCCCAGCCGTGCCTGGATCCCGGCGATCGAAACCGAGTCCGGCCACAACGGCGTGACGACGTACGGGTCGAGCTGCAGGGCGAGCACCCGGCGCAGCTGCCCGGCGCTCGACTTGCCGAAGCCGTAGACGAGCGCGGTCTCGACCTCGCCCATCTTGATCTTCAGCCAGGCTTCGTAGAGTGCCCAGGCGGCGTCCATCTCGACGTGCGACTCGTGGATCGGCGGGAACGCGCCGATCGCGTCGACGGCGGCGATGAAGGAGAACGCGCGGCCGGCCAGGTAGTCCGACGAGCCGGAGCACCAGAAGCCGATGTCCTGCTTGGACAGCCCGGTCTGCGCGAAGACCTCGGCGAAGATCGGGACGAGCATCTCCACGCCGTTGGTGGTACCCGGCGTTTCGCGGACGTTGGGGGCCTTCGCGAAGCCCGCGATCGCGACGTCTGGCATCAGGACCTCACAGGTGGTGGGCGAAGGTTTCGTAAGCCGCGTCCGGCTCGCCGGTCGGCTCGAAGTGGCTGATGTTCTCCAGCGACGTCCACCACTCCTCGCGCGGCTTCCACGCGGCGCGCACCCGCATGCCCATGCGGACGTCTTCGGCGGCGCAGCCGAGCACGAGGTGCAGGAAGGCGATGTCGGCGCCGTCGAGCAGGATGTACGCGGCGACGTACGGCGGCTTGAGCCGCTGGCCGAGGAACGGCACGTTGACGATGCAGAAGGTGGTGACGATTCCGGTGTCGGGGAGCTCGACCTCTTCGGTGGTCGGCACGCCGTCGGTCGGGCAGGCGCCGCGCGGCGGGATGTAGACCTTGCCGCAGGCGGGGCACCGCTGGCCGATCATCTTCCCTTCGGCGAGCCCCCGCAGGTAGGTGCTTTCCTCGGGGGAGGCGGAGTGCATGTACTTGAGGTGCACCGGCGTGATGACGACGCTGACCGGCGCGCCTTCCTCGCGGTCGGCGACCGGGGGAGCGGACTCGGTGGGCGTGGTGTCCTCGGCGTCCACCGGGAGGAAGTAGGCGATGTCGCGGATGTGCCCGACGGTCTCGTCGGCCCACCGCACGCGCACCCGCTGACCACTGTGGATCTTGTCGGGCGACCCGGCGTCCACGGCGTGCAGCATCGGGGTGTCGGCCCCGTCGAGCTGCACGAGCGCCCACGCGAACGGCCGGCTCAGCGGCTGCCCGTCGAGGGGTTCGGGACACCACGACCACGAGACGACCGTGCCTTCGGTGGCGACCGGGACGAATTCGCCGAGCTGTTCGGCGGTGACGGGGTCGTACTCGACCGGCGGGACGTGCACGCGCCCGTCGCTGCCCCGGATGCCTTCGATGCGGTGGTCACGTAAGGAGTTGACGAACCGGCCGAGGACGGGCCCGGTCGAGCGGGTGTAGTCGAAGCCGACGTTCAGCGGTGCCGCAAGCGGTGTCTCGGTCACGTCCTTGAGTGAAACACGTTCTCGTTCTGCCGACAAGATTCCTCCGCGGGCTGCTCTGGTGAGAAAGGAACGTGTTCTCGGTCAGCGGCCCTTGAAGTCGGGCTTCCGCTTCTCCGAGAAGGCCCGTGGCCCTTCCTTGGCGTCCTCCGAGGCGAAGACCTCGATCCCGTACTGCGAGTCCAGCTTGAAGGCTTCTTCCTCGTGCAGTCCCTCGGTGTCCCGGATCGTCCGCAGGATGGCCCGCACGGCCAGCGGCCCGTTCGCGTTGATCAGCGCGGCCAGCTCCAGCGCCTTCGTGAGCGCGGTCCCGTCCGGCACGACGTGCCCGATCAGGCCGATCGCCAGCGCCTCGGAAGCGGACAGGTGACGTCCGGTCAGCAGGATGTCCGCGGCCACCGTGTACGGGATCTGCCGCGGCAGCCGCACCGCCGAGCCGCCCATCGGGAACAGTCCCCACCGCGCCTCCGACACCCCGAAGCGGGCCGACTCGCCCGCCACCCGGATGTCCGTTCCCTGGAGGATCTCGGTTCCGCCCGCGATCGCCGGGCCCTCGACCGCCGCGATCAGCGGTTTCGTCAGGCGGCGGCCTTTCAGCAGGCCCGGGATGCGCGCCGGGTCGAACTTGCCCGAGGCGAACGATTCCGACGGCGAATTCTTCGACATCGACTTCAGGTCCGCGCCCGCGCAGAACGCGCCGCCCGCACCCGTGAGGATGCAGCTGCGGATCGAGTCGTCGGAATCGACGCGGTCCCAGGCGTCGACCATGATCGACATCATCTCGCCGGTGATCGCGTTGCGCGCCTCGGGCCGGTTCATCGTGACGACGAGGGTCTGCCCCTCCTGCGACACCAGCGCGTGCGGTTCACCCACGGAAGACCTCCTGAAGGAGCAGTGCCATTGCCCGGAACGATAACATGTTCTACTTTGAGGGCGTGGCACTCAACATCGCGGATCTTCTGGAGCACGCCGTCGACGCCGTGCCGGAGCGCGTCGCGGTCGTGTGCGGCGACCGGCAAGTCACCTTCGCCGAACTGGAGGCGCGGGCCAACCGGCTCGCCCACCACCTCGCCGCACACGGCGTGGGACGCGGATCCCACATCGGGGTCTACTCCCGCAACTCGATCGAGGCCTTGGAGGCGATGATCGCGGCGTACAAGCTGCGCGCGATCGCCGTCAACGTCAACTACCGCTACGTGCACGGCGAACTCGTCTACCTCTTCAACGACGCCGAGCTCGTCGCACTGGTCCACCAGCGCAGCTACGCGGACAAGGTCGCCGCGGTGCTGCCGGAAGCGCCGAAACTGAAACACGTTGTCGTGATCGACGACGGCGAAGACGGCGACTACGAGCGCTACGGCGGCGTCGACTACGAAACGGCGCTCGCCGAGCAGTCCCCCGAGCGCGATTTCGCCGAACGCTCGGGTGACGACCTCTACATCCTCTACACCGGCGGCACCACGGGCTACCCGAAGGGCGTGCTCTGGCGGCAGGAGGACGTCTGGCGCGCGCTCGGCGGCGGGATCAACTTCGTCACCGGCGAGTACGTCCCGGACGAATGGACGCTCGCCGAGCAGGGCAAGCTGGGCAGCCTGAGCCGGCTGCCCTGCGCGCCCCTGATCCACGGCGCCGCGCAGTGGGCCGCGTTCGGCGCGCTGTTCACCGGCAGCCCGGTGATCTTCGTGCCCCGCTTCGACGCCCACGAGATCTGGAAGACCGTGCAGAAGCACAAGGTCCAGGTCCTCACGATCGTCGGCGACGCGATGGCCCGGCCGCTCATCGAGGCCTACCACGAGGGCGGCTACGACGCTTCGTCGATCGTCGCGGTCTCGAGCCACGCCGCGCTGTTCTCGCAGTCGGTGAAACAGCAGTTCGTCGAACTCCTGCCGCCCCACGCGCTGGTCACCGACGCGATCGGCGCGTCGGAGAGCGGGTTCACCGGGATCGGCGCGGTGGCCAAGGGCTCCGACCACAGCGCCGGCCCGCGGGTCAACTTCGGCCAGGACGCCGTCCTGCTCGACGAAGACGGCAACATCGTCGAGAAGAAGCCCGGAGCGACCGGCCTGATCGGCCGCCGCGGGCACGTCCCGCTCGGCTACTACAAGGATCCCGAGAAGAGCAAGAAGATCTTCGTCGAGGTCGGCGGCGTCCGCTACGTCGTGCCGGGCGACTACGCCCGCTACGAGGAGGACGGCACCGTCACCCTGCTCGGCCGCGGCTCGCAGTGCGTCAACACCGGCGGCGAGAAGGTCTACCCGGAGGAGGTCGAAGGGGCGCTCAAGTCGCACCCCGACGTCTTCGACGCGCTCGTCATCGGGATCCCGGACGAGCGGCTCGGCCAGCGCGTCGCCGCCGTCGTCCAGCTCCGCGAGGGCGCCGAAGCGGACCTGGCTGCGCTCGAAGAGCACGTCCGCGGCGAGATCGCCGGGTACAAGGTGCCGCGCACGGTCTGGCTGGCCGAGAAGATCGGCCGCTCGCCCAGCGGCAAGGCGGACTACCCGTGGGCCCAGCGCTACGCCGCCGAGCACGAACCGGCCACGGCCCAGCCCGTCTGAGGAGGACAAGAGAGTGCGGACACCCCTGTGCGACCGGCTCGGCATCGACCTGCCGATCGTCGGGTTCACCCCGTCGGAGCACGTCGCCGCGGCGCTCAGCCGCGCCGGCGGGCTCGGCGTGCTCGGCTGCGTGCGGTTCAACGACGCCGCCAAGCTCGACCGGGTGCTCACCTGGATGGACGAGAACACCGGCGGGAAACCGTACGGCGTCGACATCGTCATGCCGGCGAAGATCCCCGCCGAGGGCACCCAGGTGGACCTCGCGAAGATGATCCCGGACGGGCACCGCGCGTTCGTCGACCGCGTCCTCAAGGAGCTTTCGGTACCGCCCCTGCCGGACGACACCGACGAGCGCGCGGGCGTGCTCGGCTGGCTGCACTCGGTCGCCCGGTCGCACGTCGAGGTCGCGCTGAACCACCCGATCAAGCTGATCGCCAACGCGCTCGGCTCGCCGCCGGCCGACGTGATCGGCCAGTGCCACGACAAGGGCGTCCCGGTCGCGGCGCTCGCCGGGAAGGCCGAGCACGCGGTGCGGCACGTCGAGAACGGCGTCGACTTCGTGGTGGCGCAGGGCTACGAAGCCGGCGGCCACACCGGCGAGATCGCCTCCATGGTGCTGGTGCCGGAGATCGTCGACGCGGTCGACGTGCCGGTGCTCGCCGCGGGCGGGATCGGGACCGGGCGCCAGGTGGCCGCGGCGCTCGCCCTCGGCGCGTCCGGCGTCTGGATGGGCTCGACGTGGCTCACCACCGAGGAGTACCTGCAGACCATGGCGACGTCGGGGGCGATCCAGCAGGCGCTCGTCGCGGCGTCGTCGTCCGACACCGTGCGGACGCGGATCTACACCGGCAAGCCGGCCCGGCTGCTCAAGACCCGCTGGACCGAGGCGTGGGCCGCGCCCGGCGCGCCCGAGCCGCTGCCGATGCCGCTGCAGAACCTGCTGGTTTCCCCGGCCCACAACCGGATCCACGCGACGAACGACCCGGAACTGGTGTCGATGCCGGTCGGGCAGATCGTCGGCCGGATGAACAGCGTCCGCCCGGTCGCCGATGTCGTCGCCGAACTGGTGTCCGGCTACGAAGAAGCCTTGTCCCGCTTGGACAAGACGCGCTGAACGACGGAGAAGGGGCCCCGCCGCGGCGGGGCCCCTTCGTCGTGCGGAAGCGGTTACAGCGTGGCGGCCGCCGCGGCGATCTTCGACGCGAACGTGCTCACCTCGGTGTAGACGCCGGGGGCGTGCGGCCGGGCGCAGCCGTCACCCCAGCTGACGATGCCGACCTGGATCCAGGCATTGTTGTTGTCGCGGCGGAACATCGGGCCGCCTGAGTCGCCCTGGCAGGTGTCGACGCCGCCGGAGGCGAGGTTGCCCGCGCAGATCTCGGCGCTCGGGATGAGGTCGGGGTAGCTGCCGCCCTGCGCGGCGCAGGTGGCGTCGTCGACGAACGGGACCGTCGCCTTGAGCAGGTAACGCTGCTGGGAGCCGCCTTCGGTCGCCGCGCCCCAGCCGGCCACGGTGAAGGTGCCGCTGTTGTACGCGGTGGTCGTCGCGATCGGCATGGTCGACAGCCCGCTCACCGGGCTGGCCAGCTTGATCAGCGCCCAGTCACCGCCGGTCGAGGTGCCGTACGTCGGAGACCGGTAGACGTAGGTGGACTTGATCTTCTGCGCGCTGGAGCTCTGCAGGTCGACCACGCCGACGGTGGCCGTGATCGAGGTGTTGGACCCGGTGCGGCTGACGCAGTGCGCCGCGGTCAGGACGATCTGCTTGGTGTACAGCGCCCCGCCACAGCCCATGGAAAGCCGGACCATGAACGGGAATTCGCCCTGGGCGGCCCGGGTGCCGCCGACGACGTTCGTGGACGGCGGCTGGGCGGCGGTGGCGACCGCGGGCGTCGCGAACGACGCGGCTGCGGCGACCGCGGCCAGTGCGGTGGTGGCGTTTCTGAGCAGGGTGAACCAGCGCTTGGGAGCCAAGGAGATCAGTCCTTCCAATGTCCACAGTGGAAGCCGGTGCCGACGGTGGCCCCACGACTACACCAGGTGCGCGCAGACCGGGACAACCGACTTTCTTCGGATCTTTCCGGCAGTCGGTTGTTTTCTCACCGGCGGATCCGACGAACGCCGTAGGCCGAAGCGCCCAGCAACAGCACTCCGCCCCCGGCGAGCACCGACGGCAGCGGCAGGCTGAAGGCGAGCACCACGCACCCGGCGAGGCCGAGGACGGCGATCGGCCGGGCCGTCCCGCGCAGCGTGAACGCCGCGGCGTTGGCGATCGCGTAGTACGTCAGCACGGCGAAGGACGAGAAGCCGATCGCGGCGCGCAGGTCGATCGACGCGGCGAGCACGGCGACGACGAGCCCGACCGCGAGCTCGGCCCGGTGCGGCACCTGGTAGCGCGGGTGCACGGCGGCCAGGAACCGGGGGAGGTGGCCGTCGCGGCTCATCGCCAGCGTCGTGCGCGAGACGCCGAGGATGAGCGCGAGCAGCGAGCCGAGGGCGGCGACGGCCGCGCCCACCCGGACCACCGGGGCGAGCCACCCGGGGACGGCCGCGGCGATCGGGTCCGGGCTCGCGGCGAGCGCGGCCGGGCCGAGCCGGACGAGCAGCAGCACCGCGAGCGCGGCGTAGACCACGAGGGTGATGCCGAGCGCGAGCGGGATGGCCCGGGGGATGGTGCGGGCCGGGTCGCGGACCTCCTCGCCGAGCGTGGCGAGCCGCGCGTACCCGGCGAAGGCGAAGAAGAGCAGTCCGGCCGCTTCGAGCACGCCCCCGCCGCCCGGCCAGGCGACGAGCGGGCCGCCGCTGGCGGGCCCGGCGGCCATCGCCACCGCGGCCGCGGTGAGCACGAGCAGGGTGCACGACACGATCACCCGGGTGGCGAAAGCCGACCGGTGCACGCCGAAGTAGTTGACGGCGGTGAGCGCGGCGACCACCGCGACCGCGAGGAGGCTCCGCCACGGCTGCCCGAGCCCGGGCGCGGCGTAGGCGACGACGGTCAGCGTCATCGCGGCGCAGCTGGCCGTCTTCCCGGTGATGAATCCCCAGCCGGCGAGGTAACCCCAGAATTCACCGAGCCTTTCCCGGCCGTATACGTAGGTGCCCCCGGATTCCGGGTGAATCGCGGCGAGCCGCGCCGAAGACGTCGCATTGCAGTAAGCGACCACGGCCGCGAGGACCAATGCGATGAGCAATCCGGCCCCGGCGGCACGCGCGGCGGGGGCGAACGCGGCGAACACCCCGGCGCCGATCATCGAGCCGAGGCCGAGGAAAACGGCGTCGGCCAGGCCGAGCCTGCGGTTGAGCGCGGTCGGGGGCATCCGGGTGATCCTCCAGGTATGAGCCGTGTTGCGTGCCACAGCGAACCACGGCGCACGGGAAACCGAATAGGGTCGATTCCGTGCCCGCCCCTTCGCGCCATTCCCGCCTGTCCGCCGACGGTCCCGTCCTCGACGGGATTCCCGAACACGGCCGCGTCCCGCGTTACTACGCGGTCAAGGTCGAACTGCTGGCGGTGATCGCGGAACTCGGCGAAGGCGCGGTACTGCCCACGGAGCGGGAATTGTGCGAACGGTTCGAAGTGTCGAGGGCGACCGTACGGCAAGCGGTCGCGGAGCTGGTGCTCGAGGGCAGGCTCAGCCGCCGCCAGGGGAGCGGCACGTACATCGCCGGCCCGAAGCTCGTCCAGCCGCTGGCCCTGGTGGCTCCGCGGCGTCCCGGCATCCGGCCGGGCCGCACGGTGATCACCCTGGAGCGCCGCCCGGCCGGCCGCGCGCTGGCCGCCGACCTGCAGGTGACGTCGGACGCCGAGGTGTTCCACCTCGAGCGGGTCCTGCTGGCCGACGAGGAGCGCGTCGGGCTCGAGTCGACATATCTCCTCGCCGCGCGGTTCCCGGACCTCCTCGACGTGTTCGACCCGGAGCAGTCCCTGCACGCGTGCCTGACCGGCCGCCTCGGGGCGGTGTTCGACGGCGCGGAAGAGCGGGTCGAGACGGTGCTGGCCACCCCGCGCGAGGCGTTGCTGATCGGGACGAACCCGGCGCTGCCGATGCTGCTGACCCACCGCGTCTCCTGGGGTCCGGACGGCGTGCCGTTCGAGCGGGTGCGGTCGCTCTACCGCGGCGACCGGCTCAGCTTCACGACGCGGCTGGGCCGCCTGGACTGACCGGCCGGATGCAACCCCGGGCCGGTTCACTCCGTCTGGCAGGTATGCGTACCACGGTGAAACTGCTGGGCGCGGGCCTGCTGCTGCTCACGGCGACGGCCTGCGCGGCGAATTCCGGCGCCGGCGCCCCGGCGGGGAGCAGTCAGGAGTCCGTTTCGTCCATGACGTCGGCGGCGTCGACGTCGGCGACGGCGGTGCCGGGAACGCCCACGCCGGCCCCGCCGCCGTCCCAGACGGTCGGGCGCCCGACGCAGGGCATCGCGCCCGGTGACGACGTCGTCGCCGAGACCCAGGTCGACGCGCGGACGCTGCCCGAGGGCTACCCGCGCAGCCTCACCCGCAGCCTCGACGGCAAGACCCTGATCCTGCAGGCCGAGGAGGGCGGCTGCCGCCGCATCTCGGCCCGCGTCGGCGAGCAGACCGCGCAGCAGGTCGTCGTGCTGGTCACCGTGCTGTCGGCGCCCAAGGGCCAGATGTGCCCGGACTACATCAAGGAGATCAAGATCCCGCTGGCGCTCGAGGCGCCGCTCGGGACGCGCACGGTCGTCCTCCGCCAGGGCTGACCACGCACGAACGCTGGGAGGGCCGCCCCGGGATGCCCGGGGCGGCCCTCCCAGACCAGGTCCGGGGTCCGCTCGGTGCAACCCCGCACCGCCCCCGTTCCGTCTTCGGGGCATGAGGTACTCAGCGAAGGTGGTCGGGACGGGCGCGCTCCTGCTGGTGGTGACGGCCTGCGCCGGCCAGGACATGCCCACCGACCGGCCCGCGGGATCGACCGGCAGCGTGTCGGTGCCCGCACCGGCGTCGCCGTCGCCGAGCGGATCGGTGCTGCCGGCGCCGCCCGAGCCCAACCCGCCGGGCAAGCCCCGGCTGACCGTGCCCGAGGGCAGCACCCAGGTGCCGGCGGACAAGATCGACGCGTCCGCGCTCCCCGCCGGGTTCCCGCGGGAGGTGTGGACGGCCAACGGTGGCACGGTGCTGAACATCCGCGCCCAGGAAGGCGGCTGCGGCCACGCCCTCGGCGAGGCGGCCGAGCAGGCGGGCGACCACGTCGTCGTCAACCTGAGCGAGACCAAGGCCCAGACCAACCAGATGTGCACGATGGACATCCGGTACCCGGTCATCTCGGTCACCCTGGCCGCGCCGCTGGACCAGCGCACGGTGGTGCTGAAGACCACGCCGCCGAAATAAGGGAGCGTGCCGCGGCCCCCGGAGAACACTCCGGGGGCCGCCTGCTGTCCGCAGTGGACAAACGTGGCGCGGTGGTCCGGACCACGACCTGCGTGTGGTCCGCTCATCGTCGAAGTTGTCGAAAATTGTCAGGGCTTCCGCTGAACCGCCGCCGTGACCGGCCCGTGTCCCCGGTGAGGTGGCGATCAGAGAGGAGGGGCCCATGCCCCGGTTGAGCAGTGGCCGGCACCGCAAGAAGGCGACCGTCGGATTGGCCGCGTTGCTGGGTGTTTCCGGTATCACCGCGACCGCCATCGCGCTGAGCAGTCCCGCGGGCAACGCGGCCGAAGCGCCCAAGGAGAACTGCGGTGGGCTCGACACCGCCCTGCAGAACAACCTGAACTTCATCGCGGGCCAGCAGGCGAACCCGGACGCGCAGTCGGCCGCGCGGATCGCCAACCGCCAGGCGGTGGTGGACCTGATCCAGCAGCGGCGGCAAGTTGCGGGCTGCACGGCGAACGTGGCGGCGAACAACGGGCAAGCGGCGGCGGCGCCCGGGAATTCCGGCAACGCGCCCGGAAAGGCGCAGGCGCCCGGTCAGCAGAAGAAGACGGAGCAACCGGCCGCGGGCGCCGGTGGCGCGGTGGGCCAGGTCGTTTGCCCCGGTTCGACCGTGACGCTTTCGGGCGAGGGCGGCGCACCGGCCGCGTCCAGCAACCAGTTCCCGGCGGGGACGAAGCTGAAGGTGACCAACCTGGACAACTCGAAGTCCACGACGGTGGAGGTGACGTCGGTGTCGGGCAGCTGCACGCTGCTCAACAACGCGGCCTTCGAACAGGTCCGGGAGCCCGGCAAGTTCCTCATCCGGCGCGCGCGGATCGAGCGCGTCGGCTGAGCGAGGAAGAAAGGGGGACACCGGCGGCGGGCCGGTGTCCCCCTTTTCCGCGCGCTAGCGGAAGCTGATCTGCAGCACCGGATCGCCGGTGCTGGCGAAGAAGTCGTTGCCCTTGTCGTCGATGACGATGAAGGCGGGGAAGTCCTCGACCTCGATCTTCCAGACGGCTTCCATGCCGAGCTCGGCGTACTCGAGGACGTCGACCTGCTTGATGCAGTCCTGCGCCAGGCGCGCCGCAGGGCCGCCGATCGAGCCGAGGTAGAAGCCGCCGTGCGCCTGGCAGGCGTTCGTCACCTGCTTCGAGCGGTTCCCCTTGGCCAGCATGACGAGCGAGCCGCCGGCGGCCTGGAACTGCTCGACGTAGGAGTCCATCCGCCCGGCCGTGGTCGGGCCGAACGAACCGGACGCGTAGCCCTCGGGCGTCTTCGCCGGGCCCGCGTAGTACACCGGGTGGTTCTTCAGGTAGTCCGGCATCTCCTCGCCGGCATCGAGCCGCTCGGCGATCTTGGCGTGCGCGATGTCGCGGGCGACGACCAGCGGCCCGGTGAGCGAAAGCCGCGTCTTGACCGGCAGCTGGGAGAGCTGGGCCCGGATCTCGGCCATCGGCCGGTTGAGGTCGACGGCGACGACGTCGTCGGAGAGGTCTTCCTCGGTGACGTCGGGCAGGAAGCGGGCCGGGTCGCGCTCGAGCTGCTCGATGAACACCCCGTCGGCGGTGATCTTGGCCTTGGCCTGCCGGTCGGCGGAACAGGAGACGGCGATGCCGACCGGGCAGCTCGCGCCGTGGCGGGGCAGCCGGATGACGCGCACGTCGTGGCAGAAGTACTTCCCGCCGAACTGCGCGCCGATGCCGAACTGCCGGGTCATCTCCAGCACCTGCTGCTCGAGGTCGGTGTCGCGGAACGCGTGCCCGAGCTCCGAGCCCTCCTGCGGCAGGTTGTCGAGGTACCGGGCGGAGGCGAGCTTCGCGACCTTGAGGTTGAACTCCGCGGACATCCCGCCGACGACGATGGCGAGGTGGTAGGGCGGGCAGGCGGCGGTGCCGAGGCTGCGCAGCTTCTCGTCGAGGAAGCGCGCGAGCCGCTTCGGGTTCAGGACGGCCTTGGTCTCCTGGTAGAGGAACGTCTTGTTGGCGCTGCCGCCGCCCTTGGCCATGAAGAGGAACTCGTACGTCGGGTCCCCTTCCTTGTGGTAGAGCTCGATCTGGGCCGGGAGGTTGGTGCCGGTGTTGCGCTCGTCCCAGAAGTTCACCGGCGCCATCTGCGAGTAACGCAGGTTCAGCTGCTGGTAGGCGTCGAAGATGCCCTGCGAAAGGGCACGCTCGTCGTCACCGCCGGTGAGCACGCCTTCGCCGCGCTTGCCGATGACGATGGCGGTCCCGGTGTCCTGGCACATGGGGAGGACACCGCCGGCCGAGATGGCGGCGTTGCGCAGCAGGTCCATGGCGACGAACCGGTCGTTGCCGCTCGCTTCGGGGTCGTCGACGATGGCTCTGAGCTGCTGCAGGTGTGACGTGCGCAACAGGTGCTGGATGTCGGTGATGGCGGTGCGGGCCAGCGTGGTGAGCGCTTCCGGGGCGATCTTCAGGAAGGTGCGCCCGGCGGCCTCGACGGTCTCGACGCCTTCGTCGGTGACCAACCGGTATTCGGTGGTGGTGTCCTTGCCCAGCGGGAGGACTTCGGTGTGCTGAAACGTGGTGGACGGCACTGCCAGGCTCCTTTGCCAGCTCCGGGATCGGTCCACCCTACGCAGGGGGTTGTTGTACCCGGTAGAAGCACCCGGTCACTGTGGGCCACCCCACGTGTTCTCTTCTGGGCGGGCTTGGACTCGGCCACCGTGGAAGCCGGGCTCGGGTGGGTCCAGCCCTCTTGAAGCCGGGCTCGGGTGGGGCCAGCCCCTTTGAAGCCAGGCTCGGGTGGGCCCAACCCCCTTGAAGCCAGGCTCGGGAGGACCCACCACCCCGATGCCCCGATTGTGACTACGGCCGGCAGCGCCGCGTCAAGGCGGGAAAGCGTGCCTTGACCCGGCGCTGCCGGCCGTGTTGGGG
>NZ_JBSGAI010000038.1:0-108153 GCF_053600695.1 Amycolatopsis sp. NPDC005003
AAGAATGGTTTACTTTTTTGTAATTTCGTTTTAGAACCCTAATTACCACTCACGACAGGTTGCGGCAGGGTGCTCAGTCTGGCTGAGGGGTTTCCCAGGACTTGTCCTCGACCGTCTGGACCATCGTCCGCAGGCCGTTGGTGATCGTGGTCAGCTTGCCGCCGCTGATCCGGGCGACCACCTCGGCCTCGGCCGCGTTGAACCGCGGGTAGAGGTCCTCCATCAGGGCCAGGCCCTCGTCGGTGAGCACCAGGTGCACCAGCCGCCGGTCGGCGGCGTCCACCTCGCGGCGCAGCAGCCCGCGGCCCTCCAGGGTCTTGGCGACGCCGGTCAGCGTGCCCTTGGAGATCGCCGCGACGGTCGCCGCGTGGCGGGTTTCGAGGCCGTCGAAGATCCACACGCACCACAGCACCACGAAGCCCGTCCAGCTCAGGTCGTGTTCGCGCAGCACCGCGTTGGTCAGGTGGTTGCGGACCGCGTTGGCCGCGCGGTACAGGCTGGACAGCGCCGCCGCGGCGGGCAGGTCGAGCGCCAGCTTGGCGATGTGCGCGGACATCGCCTTTTCGGTTTCCGCGAGGCTGTATCCGTCCGGCATGGGCCGATCGTACGGCCTCAAACGGATGGCAGCTCGGCCAGCCGCCGCCCGCCGTCCCAGGTCACGCCCACCTGGCGGTAGTAGCCGCCGAGGATCTCGTGGACCTCGAGCCGGGCGAGTTCCTCGGTGGGGGCGTCGAACAACCGCAGCTCGACGTCGCCGCGCCAGGCCTGGCCGCCCTCGAACGCACGGGCGCCGGATTCGATCAGCTCCGCGTGCGCGTCACCCTCGCCCCGGCCGATGCCGGGCAGGACGCGGTGGTGCGCCATCGGGTGCCCGTTCACGAACCCGTTCGTCGGCGACTCCCCGGTGAGGGTCAGGACGGCTTCGGCGAGCCGCCGGTCGCCGGCGGCCAGGGTCGCGCCGAACGCCGCGCCGGGGCCCAGCCGCGGCGCCGGGCCGAAGGGGTGCGGCCGGGTCTGCCAGATCGAGCCGAGCTTCTTCGGGTAGCCCTGGTGGATGCCCCGGGCGATCGCGAAGTCCTTGTCCACCCAGATGTAGACGCACCGCGAGTACGTCCGGCCCTCGAAGGCGCACCGGACCACCACGAACGCCTCCTTGTACTGGGCGCGCACCGGGTCCAGCAGCTCCTCCCGCGAGGCCGAGCACGACTGCCAGTCGGCCCAGATCAGCGCGACCGCGCCCGGGTCCTCGTCGGCGAGCGAGAGCGGTGCCGGCAGCAGCTCGGCGACGTGGGCGGGGTCGGTCCGGTACTCGACCGTGAGCAGGTCGCCCGAGTAGAACCAGGGCGGCGCGGGGATCAGCGACGCCTGCCCGCTCGCCGTGCGGGGGTAGAAGAAGCCGGCCACGTGCCCTCCTTGTTCGTTTGGATCCGCACGATACAACGTCGACTGACCGGGGGAAAGTCTTGTCAGCCGGCCGTGCCGGGGCTATCGTTCGGACTCAAACGAACCGGGAGGTGTCGTGGGTCACTTCGACGAGGACGCCCTGGCGGCCGCGGCCGCCACGCTGACCGAACGCGGCATCGACGTCGTCCGGCTGGGCTATCCCGACTTCATCGGCACCGAGCGCGGCCGCGACGTGCTGGTCGCGAACTTCGCCAGGACGCTCGGCGACGGCGTCGCGTTCTGCCGGACGGTGTACGGCACCAGCCCGATGGGGGACGTCGTCGAGCTCGGCGAGGGCGGCCTCGCCGACGGCCTGCCCGACGTCGTCGCGTTCCCCGACCTGGCCACCCTGGCGGACGTGCCCTGGGAGCCCGGTGTCGCGCACTGCCTCGCCGACGTCTTCAATCCGGACGGGACGCCGTCGCCGGAGAGCCCGCGGCAGGTGCTCAAGCAGGTCCTGGCCCGGTTCGCCGAGCTCGGCATGCGCCCGGTGGTCGGCCCCGAGCTGGAGTTCTACGTGCTGGAGCCGGATCCGGCCGGTGGCTGGCGCCGGTACGGCGAGGCCACCGGCAACGTCTACGTCTCCGGCAGCAAGGGCGACCCGGAGAACCTGCTGCTGCGCTCGCTGCGGTCCCTGGCGGGCTACGGGCTGGACGTGGTGACGGCCAACCACGAGTTCTGCAGCGGCCAGTTCGAGATCAACCTCTGGCACTCCGAGGCCCTCGACGCCGCCGACCGGGCCTTCCGGTTCAAGACCGCGGTCAAGGAGCTGGCCCGCCGCGAGGGCAAGCTGGCGACGTTCATGGCCAAGCCGTTCAACGACGAAGGCGGCTCGGGCTTCCACCTGCACTTCTCCACGGTGGACGCCGACGGCCGGCCGCTGTTCGACGACCCGGCGGGCGAGTACGGCCTCTCGAAGGTCGCCCACGCGGCCGTCGCCGGGATCCTCGCGCACGCACCCGCGCTGTCCGCGCTCGCCAACCCGACGGTCAACTCCGCCAAGCGGTTCGGCCCGGACACCCTCGCGCCGTGGCTGATCGACTGGGGCCTGGACAACCGCAGCGCGATGATCCGGATCCCGCCGGAACGCGGCCGGGCCGCCCGGCTGGAGCTGCGCCAAGGCGACGCCACGGCCAACCCGTACCTGGTGACCGCGGGGCTGCTCGCCGCCGCGTACCTGGGCATCCAGGACGGCCTGGCCGCGCCGGCACCCCTGGAGGGCTACGGCTACGACCCGGCGAAGGCCCCGAAGCTGCCCGCGGACCTCGGCGCGTCGCTCGACGCCATCGAGGCCGACACGGCGTTCGCGGAACTGCTCGGTCCCCGGTTCGTCACGGCCTTCCTCGCCTACAAGCGCAACGAGCTCGAGCGGTTCTCCCGGTACGTCACCGACTGGGAGTTCCGCGAGTACGCCTACCACCTGTAGAGGAGGGCCATGACCACCGCGCACCCCCTGACCGCCGCCCAGGTCGACCTCACCGACCTCGGCGTCTTCGAGCGCAACGAGGCCTGGCGCAGGTTCGACGTGCTCCGCCGGGAAGCGCCGGTCCACTGGAACCCGGAACCGGCACCGAACTCCGGGTTCTGGTCGCTCACCCGGCACGAGGACATCGTCGCCGTCGACCGGGACGCCGAGACGTTCACCTCCACCGGGTACGTCAACCTCGAAGAGGTCCGCGACGACGACCTGGCCGAGCTCCGGCGGTCCATGCTCGAATCCGACGGCGTCCGCCACCGCGCGCTGCGCAAGCTGCTGCAACGCGACTTCGGCGGCCAGACGCTGAAGAAGTACGAGGAGTTCCTGCGCGGGCTGACCGAGGCCACAGTGGACGCCGCGCTGCGCCGCGGCGAGTTCGACTTCGTCAAGGAGGTCAGCGCGGACTTCCCGATCCAGGTGCTGGCCCGGATGCTCGACGTGCCCGCGCGCGACACCGGGCGGCTGATCGCCTGGGGCAACCGGATCATCGGCAACACCGACCCCGACTACGCCGACGTCCTGCTGGGCGACGCCGAAAGCGACCGCTACAAGCACCTGCCGTTCCGCTCGCCCGCGTCGCTGGAGGTCTTCGAGTACGGGCGCGAGCTGGCCCGGCAGCGCCGCGGCGGCGACGGCGAGGACCTGGTCAGCAGCCTGGTCAACCGCACCCCGGTCGACGGCGAGCCGCTGACCGCCACGGAGTTCGACAACTACTTCCTGCTGCTGGTGGTCGCGGGCAACGAGACCACCCGGCACGCGATCAGCCACTCCATGCTGGCGCTGCTGGACAATCCCGACCAGCTGGCGCTGCTGCAGGCGGAGCCCGAGCGGATCCCGGTGGCGGTGGAGGAGATGCTGCGCTGGGCGAGCCCGGTCTACCACTTCCGCCGCACCGCGACCCGCGACGTCGAACTGCGTGGCCGGCACATCAAGGCGGGGGAGAAGGTGGTGATGTGGTTCGCCTCGGGCAACCGGGACGAGGACGTGTTCGCCGATCCCTACACCTTCGACGTCACGCGCAAGCCCAACGACCACGTCACCTTCGGCAAGGGCAGCCCGCACTTCTGCCTGGGCAACAACCTGGCCCGGATGGAGATCCGGCTGATGTTCGAGACCCTGCTGCCGCGCCTGCGCCGCATCGAGCGGGCCGGTGACGTCCGGCGGGTGCGCAGCAACTTCGTCAACGGCATCAAGCAGTTCCCCGTGCGGGTCGAGACCACCTGATGCGCGCGCTGTGCGTCTGCCACGACGCGCTGTCGGATCCCGGGTACGTCGGTGGCGCGCTGCGCGAACTCGGCTGGCAGGTCGACGAACTCGTCGTCGTGCCCGAGGACCGCCACCAGGCGCCGGACGTCGAACCGTCCTTTCCGGACAGTGCGGGCTACGACCTCCTGGTGCCGCTCGGCGCGCCGTGGAGTGCCGGGGTGGACGACACGCGGATCGGCCGCTGGCTCGCGCCGGAGCTGCGCTGGCTGGCCGACGCGGTGGCGGGCGGCGGCGCGGTGTTCGGCATCTGTTTCGGGGCGCAGGCGCTGGCCCGCGCCCTGGGCGGCACGGTCACGCGGTCGCCGTCGCCGGAGATCGGCTGGGTGGACGTCGAGTCCGACCGGCCGGACCTGGTGCCGTCCGGACCGTGGTTCCAGTGGCACTTCGACCGGTTCACCGTGCCGCCCGGGGCGGTCGAGGTCGCCCGCAACGCCGCGGCCCCGCAGGCCTACCGGATCGGGCGCAGCCTCGGCGTGCAGTTCCACCCCGAGGTGACCCCGGCCGGCATCCGGCGCTGGATCGCAGGCGGCGGCGCGGCCCAGGCGCGGCGGCTCGGGCGGCACCCGGCGGACCTCGCCGCGGACGCCGACCGGCTCGCCGCGGACGCGCGGCGCCGCGCCACGGCACTGGTTTCGGGCTACCTGGACGAAATCTTCGTCAGCTGACTGTTGCGATCCAAACGTTTGAACCCGTACGATTCCCGCGCCGGGGGCCGAGTCGAGGAGACACCCATGGTCGACCACGTCGTTTCGGAAAAACCGGCCACCGGCCACCGGCTCGGTGGTTCCCTCAAACTGGTGGACGCGATCGCCCAGTCCGTGGGCGTGATCGGGCCGGTGTTCTCGATCGCCTTCCTGGTGCCGCTGCTGGTCGGGCTGAACGCCTCCGGCAGCGGCGCGGGCGCCGCCGCGCCCCTCTCGGTGGCGATCGCCGCGGTCGGCGTGCTGGGCCTCGGCTGGATCGTTTCCGAGTACACGAAACGCATCCAGGCCGCCGGCTCCCTCTACGACTACGTCACCGACGGGCTCGGCAAGCGCGTCGGCGCCGCGGCCGGATTCCTCTACTACGCGGGCATTCTCGCGCTCGGTGCCGGGATCCTGGTGATGATCGGCGGCACGATCCACGACACCCTGCGGGCCGAGTTCGGCATCACGCCGCTGCCCGAAGCGGGCTGGGACCTGCTCCTGCTGATCGGCCTCTCGGTCGTGCTGTACCTCGGGGTCGCCCTGTCGACGCGGGCGCAGCTGGTCCTGGCGCTGGTTTCCTTCGCCGTCGTGCTCGTCTTCTTCGTCGTGGTGATCGCGAAGGTCGGCGGCGGCAACGACGTCGCCACCGCGTTCACGCCGAGCACGTCACCACAGGGCTTCGGCGGGGTGCTCTTCGGCGTCCTGTACGGCGTGCTGCTCTTCACCGGCTTCGAGACCGCGGCCAACCTCGGCGAAGAGACGGCGCACCCGAAGCGGGACATCCCGCGCGCGGTGCTCATCTCGGTCCTCACCGTGGCCGTCTTCTACGTCATCGGGTCCTACAGCCAGGTCGCCGGCTACCACTTCGACCTGGAGACGCTCGGCAAGAACGCGGGCGCGCCGCTGTTCGGGCTGGCCGGGCCGGTCGCCGACGGCGGGTTCGGGTCGGTGGTCGTCCGGCGGCTGCTGGAGCTGGTCGTCGTGCTCGACATGCTCGCGGTGCTGATCGGCTGCGCCGTGGCGGCGTCTCGCGGCATGTTCGCGCTCGCCCGCGACCGGCGGCTGCCCGCGGCACTGGGCAAGGTGAGCCACCGCGGCACCCCACTGGCCGCGGCCGTCGTCGTGGTGGCCGTGCACGCGGTGGTCCTCGTTCTCACCGCCGCCTGGGCCGGCCTGTTCGCCCAGGACGGGATGCCGCACTACGTGGCGATGTTCAGCTGGGGCTCGACCTTCGGCGGGTTCTCCCTCGCCGTGATCTACCTGCTGATGTCGGCGGGCGCGCTGCGGGGCCTGCGCGATCACCCGCGGCGGTGGGCGGTGTACCTCGCGGGCACGGTCGGCATCGTCGTCACCGGAGCCGCGATCTTCGGCGCGGTCTACAAGGTCGGCACGCCGATCATCTACGCGCCCTACGCGGCGGCCGTGGTTTTCGCCCTCGGACTGGTGGCGGCCTTCCGGCACCGGGCGGCGCGCGCATGACCACGCCCCGGATGCTGCTGATCCTCAGCGAGAACTGGACCCTGACCGCGGGCCGGGACCTGCCGACGCTGGTGCGGTGGGCCCGCGAGGCCGAGGACGCCGGCTTCGACGCGGTGATGATCAGCGAACACGTCGTGCTCGGGCCGGACGCCGCCGACCGCGGTGTCATGGGCAACCCGCGCGAGTACGCCCTGCCGGGCAACCAGGACCCCTTCACGCCGTGGCCGCATTCGCTGTCGCTGCTGTCCTCGATCGCCTCGGTGACTTCGCGGATCCGGCTGGTCGCCGGGGCGATCCTGGCGCCGCTGCGGCACCCGCTGCTGCTCGCGCGGGAGCTGGGCACCCTCGACCTGCTGAGCGAAGGGCGCCTGGTGGTGCAGCCGACGGTGAGCTGGAGCCGGGAGGAGTACGCCGCCCTCGGCGTGCCGTTCGGCCGGCGCGGCCGGATCCTCGACGAGCAGCTCGAGATCCTGGACCTGCTGTGGCGTTCGTCTCCGGCGTCGTACACGGGGGAGTTCTTCTCCTTCAAGGACGTCTACTTCGAGCCGAAGGCGTACCGGCCGGACGGCCCGCGGATGTGGTTCGGCGGCCGGCACCTGCACGACCGCCTCCTGGACCGGCTGGTGCGCTACGGGCACGGCTTCCACCCGCTCGGAGTACCGTCCACAGAGGACCTCTCCCGGCTGCGGGCGGCGTGCGGCGCGGACCTCGAGCTCGTCGGCGGGACGCGGGCGGTGTTCCCGGACGACGATTCGTGCGCCGACCTCGGCCGGGCGATGGCAGCCCTGCCCGAGCAGATCGAGCTGGGGTTCACGACGTTCTGCCTGAAGCCGTCCCAGTTCACCGACGACCCGGCCGCGGTCGGCCGGCTGTGCCGGGAGGTGGTGCGCCGGGCCGAGGCGATGGCCTGACGGCCCGTGCGCCGGCGGCGTCGTGCGACCATGCTGTGGTGGACAACCTGGCAGGCGCAAATCGACCGCGTGCGCCTGATCGCCGGGAACACGGGCCCCGGCTCCTGGCGCACGGTGGCCGAGTTCGCGCTCTAGCTCGACCGCATCAGGATGAAGTCGCCGTGACCGCCGTAGCCGAGGACGTCTTCCGCGTACTGTGTCCCGTCGAACGTCGGCAGCCACCAGCGGTTGCCGATCTTCACCAGCATCGGGTGCGGGATGTTGGTGCCGTACGGGGCGTTCAGCGTCCCCAGCTTGCGCAAGCCCAGGTCGTACACCGGGTATTCGCGGGCGTCGCCGTCGCTGGCGAACAGGTACCAGCGGCCGCCCACGCGCTGCAGGATCGTTCCCTCCGTCTGCTTCACCGACGTGTCGGCGCCCAGCAGCGTCAGCCCCTCGTCGTAGTCCGCGCCGCGCGGGGCCGCCGCCAGGGCCGGGTGGAACACGAACGCCGGTTGCTGGGCCGGGCTTTCGACGAACGCGATGTGCCAGCGGCCGTCGATCTTCGTCAGGGCCGGGTCCCACGAACTCACCGTCGTGGGCAGCGGGAGTGGCGTGGTCGGCAGGACGTGCACGCCCGAAAGCACGTCGGTGCGGGTGACCGCGTGGCGCACGTGGACGCCGTTGAACGAGAAGTCGCCCCAGGAGCTCATCAGCAGGATGAACCGGTCGCCGTCGAGGACGATCTGGCCCGCGTGGTCGCCGAGCACGACGCCGTCGCGCTCGAAGAACAGCGTTGCCACCTGCTCCAGCTTCGTCGGGTCCGCCAGGTCGAGGGTCCAGACCGCCCAGTGCGCCTGCTGGAAGAACCCCAGGCCGGCGTTGGTCATGGTCAGGTAGAGCTTGCCGTGGCGGATGTACGGCCGGCCGTCGGCGTACTGCACGACGTGCGGGTCGCGGACGCCCGCTTGGCCGTAGTACCCGGCCCGGACCCGGCCGAGCCGCGCCGGGCCGCGGCTGCCGTAGGCGTAGCCCAGCCGGGCCAGCACCGCCGGGTCGCGCAGGTCGATCCGGGCCCGGACCTGGTCGCGCTCGGTCAGCAGCGGCCGCCAGCCGTCGCCCCGGTCGGCCAGCACCGTGACCGCGTTTTCGTTGACCACCACGGCGAAGCCGAACGGCGCCCGCAGGTCCGCCGGCGCGGTCTTGACCACGGCGGTGCCCGCGGCCGTGGTGATCTCGATGCCCACCCGGCCCGCGGCGGCGTCGTAGGTGCCCAGCACCGAGACGCCGGCGCCGGCCAGCCCGGCGACGACGGGCGCGCGGTCGTCGAGCACCTGCACGGTCACCGTCCCGTACGGCGCCTTCGGCCGGATGCCGGTCTTGACGAGCGCGCCGGGCCGGGCGCGCGTGTCGAGCTGGACGAAGTTCGGCGCGATCAGGTCGAACGGCCGGAACTTTTCGGCGACGGAGAACTGCAGGTCCAGCGGGCTGGTGCCGCTGGCTTGGGCCGTACCGCCGAACAGGCTCGCGGTCACGCCGGTCACCCCCAGCGCGGTGAGGGCGCGCAGCACGTCACGTCGATCGAAGCCGGTCACCTTTGACCTCCGGGGTGGGGAGCGGGGACCCCAGTTTGCAACGTGGCATGCAACGTGGCAACCGTCGTGGGGTCATTCCTCGACGAGGGATTCGAGGAGGCCGCCCGCCAGTTCCTCGGCCGGGCGCGCCCAGTCGTGACGCAGGGTGCGGAACAGCGCCGCGGCGCGCGTGCCCGGCCAGTCGGCAGGCAGCAGCGCCGGCGGCAGCACCGGGTCGCGGCGGATCAGCAGGAGCCATTCCGCGCCCAGCCGGATCCGCCGGGACAGCTCGTCGCCGGGCTCACCCGGCGCGCCGCCGCTCCACCGGCGGAGGAACTGCTCGTAGCCGGCCGCGATCCGTGGCAGGTCCCAGGCTTCACGGGCGATGCGCGCCGGATCGGTCCACATGAACGGTTCCGCGCGGAACACCTCGGCGTGGTCGAGGAGGTCGAGTTCGGCCAGCGCCGGCGCGATGTCGGCCGCCGACGCCGAGACCCACAGCCCGCTGCGCAGCGGGCCGAACCCGAACCAGCCCAGCCGGGTGCGCAGCGCGTACCGGTCCGCGCGGCGGGTTTCCGGCACCGAGAACG
The DNA here is from genome assembly GCF_053600695.1 of Amycolatopsis sp. NPDC005003. Lineage (NCBI taxonomy): Bacteria > Bacillati > Actinomycetota > Actinomycetes > Pseudonocardiales > Pseudonocardiaceae > Amycolatopsis > Amycolatopsis sp. NPDC005003. The sequence continues at coordinate 9,406 of NZ_JBSGAI010000038.1, forward strand.
TCAGCAGCGTCCACCGGCCGTCCCAGTGCCGCTCGACGACGTCGCCGTCGAGCTTGCGCTGGCCGTCGCGCAGCACCGCGGTGCCGTGCTCGGTGAGGCGCAGGAACGCCTGCCGGCCCCGGCGGACCGTGCGGAGCAGTTCCCGGCGGCTCATCCGGCTCAGCGTCGCCCGCGTGGCGTGCTCGCCGACGCCGAGACCGTCGAGCACGGCGATGACGCCGCCGGTCGACACGGCGATCCCGCGGTCCAGCACGTGGTCGCCGAACAGCGTCAGCAACAGGGCTTCCGGCCGCACGCCGGGCGCGCCTTCGTCCTCCGCCGAGCCGGCCGCTTCGAGCATGCGCCACCTCCTGCCCGCCGGATTCTTCGCCGTTTCCGCAGCGATCATCAATCGTTTGTCCGGCATTTCGAGCCTATCACCGAGTTCGAAAGTTTCGGTATCCCGGAATAGTCGATGAATTGTTGACGGTCGTCGTGGATCTGCCTAACCTCGTGCCCGAGGGGGATCGCCGACCGGAGGTCACCGATGAGTGGATTCAGAACGGCGTTCGTGACCATCGCCAGTGCGGTGCTGATGGCTGTCACCACGGCGGTGGTGCCCGCCCCGGCGTCGGCCGCGTCACTGGTGGAAGTGACCGGCTTCGGGAACAACCCGGGCGGGATGCGCATGCACATCTACGTGCCGGACACGCGGCCGGCCAATCCCGCGATCGTGGTCGCGATGCACGGGTGCGGCGGTTCGGGGCCCGGTTTCTACTCGGGGAGCGAATTCGCCTCGCTGGCCAACCGCTACGGGTTCCTCGTCATCTACCCGAGCGCCCAGCAGCAGGCCGGGTTCGGGAACTGCTTCGACACCTGGTCCGACGCGGCGAAGCGCCGGGGCGGCGGCAGCGACCCGGTTTCGATCGTGTCGATGGTGACCTACGCGCAGCAGCGTTACGGCGGCGACCCGAACCGCGTCTTCGCCACCGGCTCGTCGTCCGGCGGCATGATGACCAACGAAATGCTCGCCCTCTACCCGGACGTGTTCAAAGCCGGTGCGGCGTTCATGGGCGTCCCCTTCAACTGCTTCGCGAACGCCGCGGACTTCCCGCCGTGGTCGAGCAGGTGCACCGGCAGCGGCGGCGCGAACCGCACACCCCAGCAGTGGGGTGACGCGGTCCGCCAGGCCTACCCCGGCTACACCGGCGCCCGCCCGCGCGTCCAGCTGTGGCACGGCACCGCCGACACGCTCGTGCCGTACGCGCTGCTGCAGGAGGAAATCGAGCAGTGGACCAACGTGTTCGGCCTGAGCCAGACGCCGACGTCGTCGGACACCCCGCAGGGCGGCTGGAACCGCCGCCGCTACGGCGACAAGGTCGAGGCCTACAGCATCCAGGGTGCCGGGCACAGCCTGCCCTCGGCCGGGATGGCCGCCGCCGCGATCGCCTTCTTCGGGTTGAGCTGACCACGGTGGTCGATGCGCCGGCGAGGGTTCCTCGATCCTCGCCGGCGCCGACCGGACCGGCTCATCCGGGCCGTTCGGCGGACGGGAGCCGGACGACGACGTCCAGCCCGCCGGCCGGGCGGGCGGCGATGGTGAGCTCACCCCGGTGCGCGGCGACGATCGCGTCCACGATGGACAGTCCGAGGCCGGTGCCGCGGCCGGTGTGGATCCGGGTGCCGTCGCCGCGGACGAACGGCTCCCGGAGCTGGCCGACGGCCTCCGGCGCGATCGGCGCACCGCTGTTCCCGATGCGCAGGAACACCCGCCCGTCCCGGCTGCCCGTGGCGACCTCGACGTGGCCCCCGGAACGGTTGTGGCGGACCGCGTTGTCGACCAGGTTGCCGCACAGGCGTTCCAGCAGCACCGGCTCACCGCGGACCGGTGCGGGCCGCAGGTCGGCTCGCACGGTGAGGTCCACCCCGTCGAGGCTGTTCGCCACGACCTCGGCGAGGTCGACGCGGTGCCGGACGCCGACGCCCGCCTGGCTGCGGGCCAGCGCCAGCAGCCCGTCGAGGGTGCGCCGGCTCTGCTCGACGGCGGTCCGGATGTCGGCGGTCATCGCCAGCAGTTCTTCGGTGCCGGGCCGGCTGTCGAGGGTGACGTCGATGGCGGTGCGCATGGTGGTCAGCGGGGTGCGCAGCTCGTGGGCGGCGTTGGCGGTGAACATGCGCTGGCTCGCGAGCACCCGGTCGCGTTCGGCGACGCCGTCGCAGATGCGGTCCAGCATCCCGTTGACGGTCCTGGCCAGGGTGGCGAGTTCATCGGCGGGCTCGGCGACCGGCACCCGCTCGGACAGGTTCTCCGCCGAAAGGCGTCGTGCGGTGGCGGAGATCGTGCGGATGGGACGCAGGACCCGCCCGGCAACCAGCCACCCCACGACCGCCGCGAGCGCCGTCACCACCGCCAGCGCGATCGCGGCCTGGGTGACGAAGTCGGTGAGGGTGATCGCCTGGATCGAGGGCGGCAACGGCGGTATCGGCCCCGGCCCCGGCGCCGGGCCGAGCGTGAGGACCGAGACCCGGTGTCCGCCGGTCCCGCGCAGCAGCAGGTAGGTGAGCGTGGTCAGCAGGGCGCCGGCGGCGAGGACCAGCGCGGCGTAGAGGATCGTGAGCCGGCCGCGGGCGGTCACGGGACGATCCGGTAGCCGGCACTCGGCACGGTGACGATGGGCGAAGGGTCGCCGAGCTTGCGCCGCAACGTGCCGACGGTGATCCGGACCGCGTTGGTGAACGGGTCGGCGTGCTCGTCCCACACCTTGTCCAGCAACGTTTCCGCGCTCACCACCGTGCCGCCGGCGGCGAGCAGGTGCTCGAGCACGCCGAACTCCTTGGGCGTCAGGTGCAGGAACCGGCCGGCGCGCTCCGCGGTGCGCCGTGCGGGATCGAGCACCACCTCGCCGGCGCGCAGGACCGGCGGCGTCGCGGGCGCGCTGCGGCGGGACAGCGCCCGCACCCTGGCGACGAGTTCGGAAAACGCGAACGGCTTGCCGAGGTAGTCGTCGGCCCCGAGCGTCAGCCCCGCGACCCGGTCCTCGACCGTGCCGGACGCCGTCAGCATCAGGATCCGCGCCGCGCCGTGCCCGGCGAGCTCGCGGCACACCGTGTCCCCGTGCACGACGGGCAGATCCCGGTCCAGGACGACGACGTCGTAGGGCGTGGCCACACACTTGTCCAGCGCGGTGCGCCCGTCGAACGCGACGTCGACGGCGAACCCCTGCCTCCGCAGCCCGGCCGCGACGTACTTGGCCAACGGTTGCTCGTCCTCGACCAGCAGCACCCGCACCCGGGCAGTGTCCCGCGCGCGACATATGGATCACGTATGGGCCGGCGATCGGTCCTCGAGCGGCCGTGCCCGGTAGACCTCCGGCCATGACCACGACACGACGATCCGTACTGGGCATGCTCGGCGCGTCCGGTGCGTTGCTCGCCACCGGCGCCGTCGCCGGAGCGACTACCGGAGCCGGTGCCGGCCCCACCTCCGTGGACGTGCGCGCGTTCGACCGGTTCGTGCAGGAACAGGCGGCCATGGACGCGTTCTCCGGCAGCCTGCTGCTGGTCCACCGGGGACGGCCGGTGCTGGCCAGGTCCTACGGCCGGGCCAACGACGCCGCTGCCAACGGCCCGGACACCCTGTTCGCCATGGCCTCGGTGACGAAACTGTTCACAGCGGTGGCCATCGCCCAGCTCGTGCAGGCCGGCAAGCTCGGGTACACCAGCACGCTGGGCACTTTCCTGAGCGGGTTCCCCGCCGAGATCGCCGGCACGGTGGAAGTCCGCCACCTCCTCACCCACACCTCCGGCCTCGGCGACACCTTCACGATGCCCGGGTACCTGGCGGAAGCGCTCACCTGGACCGACGTCGACCAGGTGATGAACGGCACGACGGACTACATCCGGCGGACCTCGCCGGAGTTCGCACCGGGTGCGGGATCCCGCTACAGCAACGCCGGCTACCACCTGCTCGGCGCGATCGTGGCCCAGGTGTCCGGGAAGTCCTACTACGACTACGTGCGTGAGCACGTGTTCCGCCCGGCCGGCATGACCACCACGGAGTTCTGCACCAGGCCGCAGTGGCACACGGATCCCCGCATCGCCCACCCCTACGCGAGACAGCCGTCCGGCGGACGCGCCGACACGATCGACCAGCGGCTGTACGTCGGTACCCCCGCCGGTGACGCCTTCACGACGTGCGCCGACATGGCGCGCTTCGCCTCCGCGCTGCAGGGTGCGAAGCTGCTCGACCGCGCCTTCACGGGTATCACGCTGAGTGGCAAGGTGCCCCCTCCGTCGCAGCCCGGGCCGCCGCCCGGTGGGACGCCCGGGGTGCCGCCCGTCGCCTTCCAGTGCTACGGCCCGATGACGCTGCTGGTCGGCAACCAGTGGGTGACCGGCCACGGTGGCGGGGCCCCGGGCACGTCGACCGACTTCCAGATGTACCCCGACACCGAGTGGGTGACGGTGATCCTGAGCAACTACGACTACGAGGGCGGGCCCCCGCCGGTCGTGAAGAAAGCGCGCGACATCATCACCGCGCGACCCGTCATGAGGTGAGCACCTTCAGCGCGGCGGCGTGCACGCCGGGCGCGGCGGCGAGGTAACCGGTGCTCGTCAGGTCCCACGGGCCGCCGTCGAGGTCCGTGACGACGCCGCCGGCCTCCTGGACCAGCAGGACGCCGGCGGCGTGGGCCCGGACGTTGTCGAACTGCCAGTGCAGGTCCATCCGGCCCGCGGCGACCTGGGCGAGCTGGTGGGTCACCGGAACGGAGATCCGCACGTACAGCGCGGCCTCCGACATCGCGGCGAACGACCTGCCCATCTCCTCGAGGAACCGGTGGCCGGGCTGGGCCTGTCCGGTACCCGCGAGCGCGCCGTCCAGCGATGTCTTGGCGGAGACCCGCAGCGGCTCGCCGTCGAGGTGGGCGCCACCGCCTTCGGTGGCGGTGAACAGCTCGCCGAGCACCGGGAAGTACAGCACCGCCAGCACCGGACGGCCGTCGCGGACGAGGCTCACGCCGATGTTCCAGTCCGGCATGCCGTGCACGGCGTTGACGTTGCCGCCCATCGGGTCGACGAGCCACCACTCGCCCGCGGGCAGCGGCCCGGACCCGTGTTCGTCGTCGAGCCAGCGGGCCTCCGGCCGGATCGCGGCCAACGCCGGCCGGAGGACCTCGGCGACGGCGCAGTCGTTGTCGTGCAGGCTCTCGAGCAGTGCGGGCAGGCCGGGCTGCCGGGACGCGGGGGAGTAGCGCGTCAGCATCCGGGCCCCGGCGGCGCGGACGGCGGCGGTGGTGGCGGCGAGCAGGTCCTGGCTCATTGAGACTCCTGTGGTTGTCTTGCGTTCGTGCAACTCGACTTGAACTTGCTCACGGTGCTCGACGCGCTGCTCGAGGAGGGCAGCGTGATGGGCGCGGCCGAGCGGCTGCACCTGTCCTCACCCGCGGTCAGCCGCACCCTCGGCCGGCTCCGCGCGGTGACCGGCGACGACATCCTGGTCCGCGCCGGCCACACGATGGTGCCGACGCCGTACGCGGTGGCGATCCGCGAGGACGTGCACCGGCTGGTCCGGCGGGCCCGGGAGGTCCTGCAGCCGGCCCGGGAGCTCGACCTCGGCGAGCTGGACCGCACCTTCACGCTCCAGTGCCACGACGCGCTCGCCGCGTCGGTGGTGCCGGTGCTGGCCGTCCGGCTGCAGGAACGGGCGCCCGGCGTGCAGCTGCGGGTGCTGGCCGAGCACTCCGCCGACACCGACGACCTGCGGCACGGCCGCGTCGACGTCGAGCTGGGTGGGGCCCGGCCGCAGCAGCCCGAGTTCCGCTCCGAGGTGCTCGGCCACGACCACCTGGTGGTGGCGATGCGTCCCGGCCACCCGGCGGCCGGGGGGCTCGACCTGCGGGAGTTCGCCGCGCACCCGCACGTCCTGGTCTCCCGCCGCGGCCGCCTCACCGCGCCGATCGACGACGTGCTGGCCGCGGAAGGCCTGCGCCGCCGGGTGCTCGCCTCGGTGGCGACCCTGGCGACGGCACTGCAGCTGGCGGTGCGAACCGACGCGCTGGTCAGCTGCGCGGCGGTGCTCGGCCGGCCGCTGATCGACGCGTTCGGGCTGATCACCCGCCCGCTCCCGGCGGCGGCGTCGTCGACGGCGGCGGAGATCTGCTGCACGTGGCACCAGCGCTACGACTCCGACCCGGCCCACGCCTGGCTCCGCAGCCAGATCCGGACGGCCCTGGAGGAGATCACCACCGCCGGCTGACCCCGGCCCCGCTCGAGGCGCGGGGCGCTCACTCGGGGAGCGGCAGGGCGATCGTGCCCGGGAAGCGCGGTGTCTCGGCCTCGTCGAGCATCGCCGCGGCGACCGTGGCCCGGGTGATCACCGCCTTGAAGTCCAGCGGTGGCCCCGATTCCAGGCCGACCGTGCGGCGCCGCGGGCTTTCGGGGCCGTCGGTGAGCAGGCCCGCGTGGAAGACCGTGCCGCCGGCCGCCAGGATCGTCGCGTCGGCCTCGACCTTGTCGCCGAGCCGGTCGCCCAGCAGCTTCGCCAGCGCCCCGGCCGCTTCGCCGGCCACCCCGGCCGACTCGCCCGTGCCATACGCCCCGAGCCAGATGATCCGCGACGGCCCGGCCGCGACCACCGCCTTCGCGCCCGCCAGCAGCACCCCCGCCCGGTCCGTGCCGAGTCCGGAAAGGACGGTCGAGCCGGCGACCGCGAGGCTCGCCGGCTCCTCGACGTCGCCCGCCACCTTGTGCAGGCGGGCCGACGGGGGAACGTCGATGCGGCCGGGATCCCGGGCGATCGCGGTGACGGTGTGCCCGCGCCGCAAGGCTTCCCGGGTGAGTGCGAGTCCGGTGCGGCCGGACGCCGCGAGGACGGTGAGGTTCATACCGACCACGCTAGGGACGCCGCGAGTTAACTACAAATGCAAGTTAGGCAAGTGATGATTTACCGCGACGCAAGGGGCGGCCGCCGAGGAGTGCGGCCGCCCCCTGCCTCAGCGGCGGTCCGAGCCGGTGAGCGGCGCCGGCGTGTAGCGGAGGTAACGTCCCGGCGCACCGAGCTCGGCCGCGGCCGCGTTGAGGCGCTCCGGCCGGAGGTCGGGCCAGCGGCCGGTGTCGATGCGGGATTCCAGGGCGTGCAACGCCGCCAGGGTCTCCGTCGGCCGGAACGCGCAGTGCCCGGCCGCGCCGACGTAGGCCTGACGCAGCAACGGTTCCCGCCCCGCCGCGCGGACCCGCTGGGCGTACCAGTTCTCCTGCTCGACCGGGACCAGGTGGTCCGCCGTGGTGTGGATGGCCAGCGAGGGGACGCGCAGCCGCCCGGTCACGGTGGACGTGCGGGCGAGCGTGCCGACCGCCTGCCGGTCGGGCGTGACGTCCGCGTGGCGGGTCAGCTCGGCCAGGTCGGCGTCGAGGTCGAGGCCCGCGGTGCGGTACAGCGCCCGGACCTGCCGCGAGAGCGGGCTGCCGGAGAGCAGTGCGCGGTAGTCGACGCCGCGGTTGAACGCGCTGTTCCCGCCGGCCGCCAGTTCGACCTGGTAGCGGCCGGACACCACGAACCCGAGCACGAACTGCGCCAGGGCCTGCTGCTGTTGCTCTTCCTGGCCCGCGTAGTCGGCGGGCCCGGGCGGGGCGTCGCCGGTCAGCCACGGCGGCGTGTTCATCAACGCGGCGCCGAGGGCGATCCGCGCCCGGCCGGCCGCGGTGCCCTGCGCGTCGGTGACGATCTTCGTCAGCGCCGCACCCGCCGCGCTCGCTTCCTCGGCGCTCGCGTAGCGGACGAGCTTCACCGGCTGGGCCGGGGCCAGCAGGCGGGACAACGCGTATTCGCCGTCGAGCTGGTAGTTGTTCAGGTTCAGCGCACCCGCCACCAGGCCGCACGTGGTCAGCGCGCCGTCGAGCCGGCGGTTGCCGGACTCGGCTTCCAGGGCGCTGACCAGCCCGCCCATCGACGTGCCCCACGCGATGGTGCGGCGGGGCTCGCCGATCTTCCGCACGAGCTCGTCGAGCGAGGCGAACTGGTCGCGCGGGGCGGAGGCGAGCGCCCACCACGACGGTCCGCTGTAGGACGAGCCGATCAGCGCGTAGCCGGCCGCGAGCAGGGCCTGCCCGGTCGGCTCGTCCGGCGCGTTGCGTGCTTCCAGGGGGCCGAAGCCGTGGCTGTAGAGGATGACCGTTCCGTTCCAGGCGGACGGCACGTCCGCCACCCAGCTCGCGCCGTCGGGCAGCTGCCCGGTGTAGTGCGCGGGGGTGGCGGCCTGTGCCGTGCTGCCGGTGGTGAGGCCGAACGCGGTCAGTGTCGTCGCGAGGAGGGCGCCGACCCGGCGGAGCCACCGGTTCATCCGCGGTTTCCTTCGCGCTGGGCGACGGTGGCCGGGACGTCCGGCTCGGGGGCGAGGTCGCGGCGGTGGGTCTCCCGCAGCGCCAGCACGCAGACGGCGGACAGCAGGCAGAACGCGGCGATGGTCCACGACACCGGTGTGGTCGAACCGCCGCCGTTGGCGCGCTGGAGCTCGGCGAAGATCAGCGGGGCGAACCCGGCGCCGAGCCCGGCCAGCTGGTAGCCCAGCGACGCGCCGGTGTACCGGCTTTCGGTGTCGAAGAGCTCGGAGTACAGGGCGGCCAGCGGCCCGTACATCATCGGGTGGATCACGCCCTGGCCGATCACGAGCGCCAGCACCAGCAGGAACCCGCTGCCGCTGCGGACCATCGGGAAGAGCAGGAACCCGAACACCGCCATGGCGGCCGCCCCGGCCAGGACGACCGGGCGGCGCCCGATCCGGTCCGAAAGGGCCGACCACAACAGGATCCCGGCCACCGCGCAGGCCGAGGACAGGGTGAGCGCGTTGAGCACGTCCGGCCGCGCGTGCCCGTGCTGGACGCTGTAGGCGAGCACGAAGGTGGTCAGCGTGGCCTGGACGACGAACGCGGCGAGCCCGACGCCGACGCTCAAGGCCAGCACTCGCGGGTGGTCCCGCAGCACGGCGACGAGCGGCAGCCGGCGCCGTTCTTCCTTGCGGGCGGCCAGGAACGCGGGTGTCTCGTCGACGCGGGAGCGGACGAACAGGCCGATCGCGAGCAGCACGATGCTGAGCAGGAACGGGATCCGCCAGCCCCAGGCGAGGAAGTCGGCCTCGGAGGTGAGCCCGGCGGTGGCGGACATGACGAGCGTCGACACGACCATGCCGCTCGGCGCGCCGGCGTTGGTGAAGCCGGCCCACAGCCCGCGGCGCGTCTTCGCGTGCTCGGCGGACATCAGCACGGCGCCGCCCCACTCGCCGCCGACCGCGATGCCCTGGACGACGCGGAGCAGGACCAGGCCGATCGGGGCGGCCGGCCCGATCTGGGCGTAGCCGGGCAGCAGGCCGATGAGGAAGCTCGCGACCCCCATCAGGGTCATGGTCAGCACGAGCATCCGCTTGCGGCCCAACCGGTCCCCGAAGTGGCCGAAGATCAGGCCGCCGAGCGGGCGGGCGAGGTAGCCGGTGGTGAACGTGCCGAAGCTGGCCACCGTGGCCAGTGCCGGATCCAGGTCGGCGAAGAAGACCTTGCCGAAGACCACCGCGCTCGCCGTGGCGTAGAGGAGGAAGTCGTAGTACTCGATGAGGCTGCCGAGGAAGCTCGACGCGACCGCTCTGCGGAGCTGAGTGCTCATGGGGTTCACCCTCGTCGTCGGGGGCGGGGCACTGCGGAGGGCAGGTTCGTCCGGGTTCGGACGACGGGGGAGCGGGCCCCAACGTTAGTCAGGCGCATGACGGCCGTCAACATTCTGCACAACATCAAGTGCCGGGTGGCCGGGTTACGCTGGCGCCTGTGACGTCATCCGCCGAGACCGGCTCGGGGCCCCGCCCGAAGTCCGTCATGCTCACGTTCCTGGGCATCCACCTGCTCGGCCGGGCGAGCGCGATCTACTCGGGCAGCGTGATCGACGTGTTCGGCCGGGTCGGCGTCTCGGAGGAGGCGGTCCGCTCGACGCTGACCCGGATGGCGGGCACCGGGTTGCTGACCCGCCACCGCCACGGCCGGAAGGTCTACTTCGGACTCAGTGAGCGGCTCGCCGCGGTCCTCGAGGACGGCAGGCGGCGGATCTGGGAGACCGGCGCGGTCAACCGCGCCGAGGACGGCGGCTGGACCCTGGTCGGCTTTTCGCTCCCGGACACCCGCCGCGGCGACCGCCACGACCTGCGCCGCCAGCTGACCTGGGCGGGTTTCGGCCTGCTGCAGAACGGGTTGTGGGTCGCCCCGGGCGCCCGGGACGTCACGGCGATCGTCGAGCAGCTCGGCCTCGACGGGCACGTCACGGTCTTCACGGCGCACCCGGCGAAGCCGACCGAGGCGGCGGAGCTCGTCCGCAAAGCCTTCGACACGGCGACGATCGCCTCGCGCTACCACGACTTCATGGAGAAGTGGGACGGCGGCAGCCCGGCGTTCCCGGACGACCTGACGCGCCGGCTGATGCTGCATTCGGACTGGCTGCACGTCGTCCGCCGGGATCCGCACCTGCCGGCCGGGCACCTGCCACGGGACTGGCCGGCCATCGAGGCCGAGACGCTGTTCCGCAAGCTGGACGCGGACTTCCGCGAGGGCGCGGACCGGCTGGCCGGCGAGACGCTCGAACTGATGCCCACCTCCGGCTGACGGCCCCGGCTCAAGCGCCCCAATGTGGCATTGGGTGCGTCAGACGCACCGAACGCCACATTGGGGCGCATTGCAGCGGGCCCGGGGCGGGCGGTGGCCGTCCGCCCCGGGTGGTTCACCGGGTTACCGCTTGCAGGGGTTGCCCGCCGGGTGCGCGGCGGTGCCGTGCACGTCGGCCTGGGACTCCGCCAGCACGATCTTCGCCAGGGCGGTGTCCAGCGCGACCGCTTGCTGCTTCACGACGCCGTTCGCCACGGTCTGGCCGTTCAGCTTCAGCGAGCCGATGACCAGCGGGATGGTCAGCGGCGCCGAGCCCACCGTGACCGAGACGCCGTTGATCTTCAGCGAGGCGACGTTCGAGCTGCCGGTCAGCGCCGGGGCGAGGCCGCCCGGAGCCGGCTGGCAGGTCGCCGCCGCCTGGGACTGGATCACGCCCAGCTCGATGGTCAGCCCGACCGTGCTGACCACCGTCTTGTCGATCTTGGCCGACGCCTGCGCGTGGTCACCGGCCGCCGGGGCCGCCGACTGGTTGTCGGGGGCCAGGTCGGTCGAGGAGGTCAGCGCGTGCGTCTGCACCTTGATCAGGCCGGCGTTGAGCGTCGCGTCGAGGACGGTCTTGCTGTCGTCGGCGCAGGGCAGGTTCGCCGGGTTCGCCACGGCGGCGGTGATGCCGATGACGTTCGCGGCGGTGCCGGTGCAGGAGAAGACGCCGTCACGGTCGTCGTCCACGATCGTGCCGACCCCGGTCGGGTCGATCAGCCCGGCGCCCGACGGGGCCGAGAGCGTGACGGTGAACGTCTCGTCCGGCTCGTCGACGGTGTCCGGGTTGACCAGCACGGTCACCGGCTTCGACGTCTCGCCGGGCGCGAAGGTCACGTCACCGCTCGCCGCCTGGTAGTCCGCCGGCGCGGTCGCCGTGCCGTTCGCGGTGGCGTAGTGGACCGACACCGGGTTCGCACTGGCGCCACCGAGCAGCGACACGGTGAAGGTGGCGGGCACCGGCGCGCCGCCGGAGCCCTCGTTCACCGTGACGTCGTTGATGCTCAAGCCCAGCACGCGCACGGTCGTCGTCTCGACGTACCCGCGGGACATGCCGTCGACCTGGTAGTCGACCGTGCAGTGGTAGGTGCCGGGCGCGGCGTCGGCCTTGGCGGCGACGGTCTCGGTGAACGTCGCGACGTCCCCGCTGGCGACCTTGACGCTCGCCGGGGCGTTGGTGACCGTCAGCTGCGGGTCGCAGCCGGTGACCTTCGGCGCCACCGTGACCTCGATGGACTTGATGCCGTCGAGGATGGCCTTCGACACCTGGTCCGACGGCACGTTGTTCAGCAGCACGCCGCCGGTGGCCGTGGCGATGGCGCTGGCCTGGCCGTCGGCGTCCAGATTGCCGACGTTGACCGCGACCACGCGGACCTTCGCCGCCTTCAGCGCGTCGATGGTCTGGGCCAGGGTGTGCCCGCCGCTCGGGTCGTGCGACGGCGCGTCGCCGAACCAGGCGATGATGCGGGTGCCGTCCGGGCGGAAGGTGACCGCGCCGCTCGCCAGCTCGTAGAGGGCGTTGAGGTCGGCTTCCGGGAAGTCCCCGCCGCCGGAGGCCGACCACTGGTCGATCCCGGCCTGCACCGCGGCGGTGTTGCCGGTGATGCCCTGGTTGACCTTGAAGGGCACGGAGTCGGTGAAGTCCTTGTACTCGGCGACGCCGAACTGGGCGGTCGGCTGCGCGGAGAGCACGTCACCGGTGATGGCGCCGGCGTTCGTACGGACGTTGGCGATGGCGCCGCTCATGCTGCCGGTGGTGTCGGCGAGCAGCACGAGGTCGGGGTTCGGCGGCACGGCGGAGGTCGTGACGTGCTTGGTGACGTTCGCGCTCTGCCCGGGGGAGAGCGTGAGGTCGACGGTGGCCGGATCGACGCCGGGCGGCGCCGCGGCCGCCACCGCGACCGGGGTGAGCAAGGCACTGACCGTGGTCAGCGCGACGAACAAGGATCTCCGCGACATGACTTCCCTTCCGAAGGCCGGATTGCTGCGGGGTTGCCTCGGGAAGACGGAAACCGCCGGATTTCGTTAGCGGCACGGGAAAGCGTCACCCGGAGCGCCCTGTGTCAAGGCGCTCAACGGGGTACGGCCGGGAAATCGGGCTACGTAAAACACGGTTCGGCTGCGCCGGAATATCGAAGATCGCCGGCCGGGTTTCACTCTATCCGGCGACGCTCCGGCACGGCCGGTACCGGGTGATCTCCGGGACCGCGGCGGTTTTCGCAGTGCGGGGAGCGAATTTCCGCCCGGATGTCGTAATGCGAGATTGTTCAGCGGCCCGGTTGGCGCGTTTCACCGAGGTCGGCGAGGACGGCGCGAGCCGCCCGGGTGCCGGAAGCCAGCGCGCCTTGCAGCGAGCTCGTGTCCCGGTGGTCCCCGCACACGTACAAGCCGTCGCCCAGGCGCACCTCCCGCCGCAGCTGGTGCGGCGGCGGCATCGCCGGGAGCGCACGCGGGATCTCGTACCGGGCCACCAGCGGCCACCGGGTCGCGTCCGTGCGGTACATCCGGCCCAGCGCCCGGCGCACCTCCGGCTCGGGCAGCGCCGTCAGCGCCGACGCGCTCACCAGAGCCGCTCCCGCCGGGGCGTACGTGGGGCACACCTCGCTGACCACGCTCGTGTTGACCACCGGCCCGCCGCGGGCGTCGAGCACGATCACCGGTTCGCGCAGCGGTGACTGCGGTGGCGCGAAGTACCACGTCGTCCCGCTGTTCCAGCGCGGCTCCTCGACGCCGGCCAAGCGGGCGGCCGCGGCGCCGTCGGTCGCCACGACGACCGCGCGGGCCGTCCACACCGCACCGTCGGCCGTGCGGAGCCGGCCCGGGCGGACCTCTTCGACCGGCGTGCCCAGCCGGACCGCCGACGTCGGCAGCGTCCGGGCGAGCTGCCGCGGGAGCTCGCCCATGCCCAGCGCCGGCAGCGACGGTGCCGACCGCAGGAAACTGCGCCACACCAGCTGGAAGAACCGGGCCGAGGTGGTCAGCTCCGGCTCCAGGAACACCCCGGAGAGGAACGGCCGCAGCACGGTCTCCACGGCCCGGGCGGACACCCCCGCGCGGCGCAGTTCCTCGGCCGTCGTGCGGTCGGCGCGGTCGATGACCGCCTGGGCCGGTCCCGCCGAGACGCGGGCGGTCAGCGCGCCCAGCGCCGCCAGGTCCTTCGCCGACAGGTATCGCCGGGCGATGACGTCGCGCAGCGCCTTGGGCGTGTCGACCGGGTTGCCGAGCAGCGAGACGCGGTCGTCGTCGGCCACCCGGACCGCGCGCCAGAACCGGCCCAAGGCGAGGGCGTCCACGTCCACCAGCCGCCGGATCGCCGGGTAGGCCGGGTTGAGGATCTGGAACCCGCGGTCGAGCCGGAACCCGTCGGCGACGTCGGTCCGCACCCGGCCGCCGACGTCGTCGGAGGCCTCCAGCACCACGCACGGCACCCCGGCCCGGTGCAGCGTGACGGCGGCGGCCAGCCCGGCGAGCCCGGCGCCGGCGATGACGACTTCGGGCATCCGGCTCACCCGCCGGAGTACCGGGTCGACGCCAGCCGGTTCAGCAGGCCGATCCGGCCGCGGTTGGGCACCGACCGCACCGGGTGCCCGGCGAGTCCCCAGCCCCGCAGCAGCGTGTTGGCCGCGGCCCAGCCGGTGGTCGCCGCGCGTTCCATCAGCGCGACCGGGAGGTCGATCCGCACGCCGTCGCCGGCCAGCGCCATCCCCGGGTCCGGGGTCTCGACCGTCGGGCGGCGGGCGAAGTCGCCCAGCCCGAACAGCGGGCAGTCCTCGCGCCACAACGAGATCGACGCCGTCACGCGCGCGCCGAGGGTTTCGGGGTAGATCGCGTGCAGCCGGTCGTCCACGGCCTTCACCAGCGTCTCGCGGTCGTCGGTCGTGGCCGCGTACGCGTGCAGTTCGACCACCGAGCCGCCGGTGCGGGCCGCCCAGCGGCGGGCCTCGCCCTCGTAGCGGTCCAGCAGGCTGATGTTGTCCAGCGGCGGCACGCTCCCGGTGCCCAGGAACGGCGGCCGGGCGCTGTCCACCGGCCGGTCGAGCCAGAGCCGGCGGACCAGGAACGGCGGGGCCGTGCGCAACCCCGCCACCGCCGCCCGCCACCCGGGTGTGCCGAGGCTCGGGGACGCGGCGACGATCTCGCGCAGCCCTCGCACGTCGCAGGCGAGCACGACGGTGTCGAACTGCGCGGTGTCCTCGGCCGTCGTGACGGCGAACCCGCCGGGCGTGCGGTCGAGCGAGGCCACCCCGGTACCTGTCCGGATCGTCACCCGGCGGTCGGTCAGGTAGCCGGCCAGCGGGTCCCAGAGCGCCTGCGGGAACGGCTCGGTGGGCACGTCGAACACCAGGCCTTCGCTGGAACCCAGGAAGTACAGGTGGAACATGGTCGCCAGTTCCGCCGCGGACAGCTCACGGGGATCGGCGAAGAAGCTCCGCGAGAACACCTCGAACGCCAGGTGCTTGGCCGCCTCGGGGAAGTTGATGGCGTCGAGGAAGCTCGCCGCGTCGGTTTCGTCGAGCCGGTGGTAGGTCTCCGGGACGCTGACCGTCGCCAGCGGCAGGGCACCGCGGCCGTTGATGCGCACCAGGTCCTTCCGCGTGAACGTCGGGCTGCGCCAGGCGAACGCCAGCGCGTTCCACGGCGGGGTCCGAGGGAGGCCCGCGAAGGTGTCCGTCCGGCCGTGGGCGTCCAGCAGCGGGTAGTCGGCCAGCGGGGTCAGCCGGTCGAGCCGGGGATCGGTGCGCGTGAGCAGCGACCGCAGGTTGTAGTACTGGCGGAAGAAGGCGTGGAAGCCGCGGCTCATGGTGACGCCGGTGCCGTCCGGCAGCCGGTCCGCCCAGCCGCCGACCCGCCCGCCGAGGTGGTCGTCCCGCTCGAAGAGCGTCACGGTGACGCCGCGCTCGGCCAGCCCGGTGGCCGCGGTGAGGCCCGCGATGCCGCCGCCGACCACCGCCGCGGTCGGGCGGCGGCCGAGCAGCCCGGCGTCGGCCAGGCCGGGTGCGGCCGGGTGCGTCTCGATCCGGCGGTCGGTGCCGAGGGGGCGGGTCACGGGTGCTCCTGCGGGTTGGTGCCGAGGACGGTGTGGACGATGCCGTGCTGCCAGCCGGGCACCGTGCCGGTGCGGACGTCGGTGAAGCCGGCGTCGGTGAGCCGGCCGGCGAGCGCGGCGATCCCGTCGAACTCGAGGACGCTGCGGCGCAGGTGGCGGTAGAGGGTCGCGTCACCGGTGGTGACCTTCCCCAGCGGGATGATCACGCCCGCGCAGACGGCGTTCCACACCCACCGGGCGCGCCGCGAATCGCGCACGGAGTACTCGTGCACCGCGATCCGGCCGCCGGGTTTCAGCAGCCCGCGCAGCCGCCGCAGCTGCGTGGTCGGGTCGGTCAGGTTGCGCAGCAGGTACGCCGCCAGGATCGCGTCGAACGGGCCGGAAACGCCGTCGAGGTCCTCGACCGGCGTGTGGACGAACGTGACGCCGTCCGGCCAGTCCTTCGCCCTGGCCTGCGCGAGCATTTCCCCGGAGGCGTCGAATGCGGTGATCGCGGCGCCGGGCACGGCCGCCACCAGCGCGGCCGTCGACGCGCCGGTGCCGCAGCCGGCGTCCAGCAGCCGCAGGCCCGTCCCGTCCGGCGGCAGCTCCAGCCGCCGGGCCGAGAGCCGGAGGTGTTCGTGGTAGCCCGGGTTGGCGCCGACCAGCTTGTCGTACCACCGCGCTTCGGTGTCGAAAGCCGAGGGCACCGCGCCGCGGGGGAGCCCGTCCTTCGCCATGGCGTTCACGCGCGCTCCTCCCGGGGACCGGTTCGTTCCCACACCAGCAGCACCGCGGTCACCAGCGCGAAGCCGAAGAGGAAGTCTTCGACCGGGATGTCCCACGGGAAGCGCCAGCCGGTGATGTGCTGCGGGGCGTAGCGCACGATCGGGTCGGACAGCTTGGTCAGCCAGCCGTCCACCGGGATCTGGAACGCCGTCACGATGGCGATCGTGATCCAGTACGCGAGCCGCCGGAACAGGCCCGTGCGCAGCAGGAAGAGCTCGGCCAGCACGACCGCGGCCACGGCGGCGACCGCCGGCACGGTGTAGCCCCACGGGATCACCGGCGCGCCTCCTGCCGGACGAGCCGCCGCAGCACCGCGAGGGTGAGCTGGACGATCTCGTAGGTGAGCACCCCGCAGACGGGGATCACGACGAAGAACAGGATTTCCTCCAGTGGCACGGCGAAGGGCGCACGGATACCGGTGACGTGCTCGGGTGCGTAGTCCCAGACGCCGGCGGCGATCGCCAGCGCGTCCCAGACGAGGAACACCAGCGCGACCGGCAGCACCGCGCGCGCCAGCCGCCGGGGCTGCCGGTAGCCGCGCGCCCCGGCGAACTCCAGCGGGAGGGTGACCAGGACGCACGCGGCCAGCACGACGAGGTATTCGGCCTTGCCCACCTCAGCCCACCGCCGCCGGGAGCGCCGGCGCGGGGTGGCGCCGCCGGGCCCACTGCGTGCGCGCGACCGCCCCGCACGCCACCGCCAGCCGCTGCCCACGGGAAACCGCCGCGCGCCCGGCGAAGACGTCGTGGCCGGCGTCCTCGATGCGGTCGAGGATGCCCCCGTACAACCGCGCGGCGGTGGCCACGCACGGCCGGGAGATCGGGTGCAGCATGCCGATGCCCGGCCGGGCTTCGGCGTAGATGTCGCGGGTGACGGCGATCTGGTTGCGGATCGCCGCCCGCACGGGCTGGTCGGCCTTGCCTTCCTTGGCGCACCAGGCCAGCCGGTCGCGGTCGACGCCGTGCGCGGCCAGTTCGTCGGCCGGCAGGTAGACGCGGCCGCGGCCGAGGTCCTCGGCGACGTCACGCAGGAAGTTGGTGAGCTGGAAGGCTTTCCCGAGCGCGGCGGCCCTCGGCTCGGCCTCTTCGCGCGGGGCGACGGTGCCGAGCACCGGCAGCACCTGCAGCCCGATCACCTCGGCCGAGCCGTGCACGTACCTGTCGAGCTCTTCGCGGGTGGCGTAGCCGTCGACGCTGAGATCCATCCGCATCGAGGTGAAGAACGCCTCGAAGTACGCCTTGGCGAGCGTGTACCGGGCGGCGGTGTCGATCACCGCGGTGAGCAACGGGTCGTCGCTGGCACCGGCGTCGAGGTCGGTGAGGAAGCGCTTCTCGACCTCCTGCAGGCGGGCGTCGAGCGTCTCGGGGGTGGCGTCGTCCTCCGGTTCGTCGACGATGTCGTCGAGCCAGCGGGCGAAACCGTAGAGCGCGTGGATCGCGGGCCGCTGCGCCGGCGTGAGCAACCGGGTCGCCAGGAAGTACGTGCGGCCGTGCCGGGCGTTGAGCTCGCGGCACCAGGTGTAGGCCGCGCGCAGCGCCGGCTCGCGGATGCCGGCGGCGTCGAGTTCGCGTCGGGTCATCGGGTCCCTCCGGTGATCCGGTCGGCAGCCAGTCTGCCGGAGATGAGCACGGTCGGCACGCCGACGCCGGGCACGGTGGCGCCGCCGGCCAGGACGACGTTGTCGGTCCCGCGGGGGAGGTTCCGCGGCCGGAACGGCCCGGTCTGGCCGAAGGAGTGGGCGTAGCTGAACGGCGTGCCGGCGACCAGGCCGCG
Source organism: Amycolatopsis sp. NPDC005003 (assembly GCF_053600695.1). Lineage (NCBI taxonomy): Bacteria > Bacillati > Actinomycetota > Actinomycetes > Pseudonocardiales > Pseudonocardiaceae > Amycolatopsis > Amycolatopsis sp. NPDC005003. The sequence continues at coordinate 27,647 of NZ_JBSGAI010000038.1, forward strand.
GGCCGCCCACTCGGCCGGGCCGATGACGTGGGTGAAGTCCGGGGTGAAGCCGGGCAGGAGCCGGGCCCGGGCGACGTCGAGCACCTCCTCGGCGTAGGCGTCGGTTTCGGCCGCCCAGTCCGCGGGGCCGCGGTCGAGGTTGGGCACCGGGGCGAGCACGGAGTAGAGCTCGCGGCCGGGCGGGGCGAGCCCGGGATCGGACGCGGTCGGCCGGGTGATCAGCAGCGACGGATCGCTCATCCGCCTGCCCTGGGTGATGAGCTCGTCGAAGGTCGAGCGCCAGCCGTGCCCGAAGGAGATCGTGTGGTGCGCGACGGTGTGGTGCTCGACGCCGGCGGGACCGCCGGTGTGCACGATCAACGCGGACGGCGCGGCCCGCAGCGCGACCGGCCGCCGCGGGCGGCGGCCGAGCAGCCGGTAGCTCTCGGGCAGTTCGGTGGTGAGGACGACGGCGTCGCACGGGTACCGCGACCCGGCGGTGGTGCGGACGGCGGTGACCCGGGATCCGGCGCGCTCGAGTTCGGCGACGGCGTCGCCGTACTCGAACTTGACCCCGGCGTCGGCCGCGACGCGGGCCAGCGCCCGCGGCAGGGCGGCGATGCCGCCGGGCGGGAAGTACACCCCGCCGACGGTGTCCATGTAGGAGATCACGGCGTACAGGGCCAGCGCGTGCATCGGGGATTCGCCCGCGTAGAGCGCCTGGAAGGTGAACACGCGTTTCAGGCGCTCGTCGCTCAGGAAGCGGCCGACCTGGCCGTCGAGCCGGCGGAAGCCGCCCAGCGCGACGAGCCGGGCCAGCTCGGGCCGCAGCATGCCGAGCGGGGAGTCGATGTTCGCGTCGATGAACCGGCCGAACTCGGCGCGGTAGAGCCGGGTGAGCCAGTCGCGCAGGCGGGTGTAGCCGTCGGCCTCGGCGGGCCCGGCGAACTCCCGGACGGCCTCGGCCATCGCGGCGCCGTCGGTGTGCACGGGCAGCGTGCTGCCGTCGGCGAACTGGGCGACGTAGGCGGGATCCAGCCGGGTGAGCGGCAGTTCGGTGCTGAAGTCGGCCCCGACGGCGGCGAAGGTGTCGGCGAGGATGGAGGGCATGGTCAGCACGGTGGGGCCGGTGTCGAGCCGGTAGCCGTCGCGGTCGACCCGCCCGGCCCGGCCGCCGGGCCCGGGATCGCGCTCGAGAACGGTGACTTCGCGGCCGCGCCCGGCGAGGTGGAGGGCGGCGGCGAGGCCGGAGAGGCCGGCGCCCACGACAACGACGCGGTGCACCGGCCCGGGAACGGTTTTCATCGGTCACGCTCCCTGTCTCGGAGGGCGGCGGGGGTGCTCGTCGCGGGCATTCGATCGGCTCGGTTCCGGATCGGCGGGCCGGTCCTCGGCTGCGCTCCTGGCCTCGGAGAGGCGGCGAGGGTGCTCGGCCGGCCCGTCATCGGTCGCGCTCCGTGCAGCGCGCCGCCAGTGCGGCGAGCAGGTCGCCCGCATGCCGCGGCACCACCGCCGGGTCGATCGCCGCCAGTGCCTTGTCCGCCCGCTCCCGGATCAGCTCGCCCATCCGCTCGCGCGCGCCGGTGGCCACGATCAGCTCCCGCCAGCGCGCCACCGCCTCGTCGTCCACCGTCTCCAGCCCGAGCAGCTCGGCGAACTCGGCCTGACGGCGGCGGTCGGCCATCGCCGCGGCCAGCACGACCACGCTGGACGCCTTGCGCTCGCGCAGGTCCTGGCCGTCCGGCTTGCCGGTGACCACCGGGTCGCCGAACACCCCCAGCAGGTCGTCGCGGAGCTGGAACGCCTCGCCCACCAGGCCGCCGAACTCGCCCAGCCCCGCCATCAGCTCCGGGCCGCAGCCGGCCAGCGCCGCGCCGAACTCCAGGGGCCGCCGGACCGTGTAGTTGCCGGACTTGCGGCGCAGCACGTCGAGCAGCGTGTCCCAGCTGGGCAGGGCCCGTGCGTCGTTCACCAGGTCGGCGAGCTGGCCGACGGCCAGTTCGGCCCGCATCGCGTCGTAGTGCGCCCAGCCCCGCGCCAGCTGCTCCGCCGCCAGCCCGCTTTCGCGCACCATCTGCTCGGACCACACCAGGAACAGGTCGCCGAACAGGATCGCGGCCGACTCGCCGAACCGCGGGGCCGAGCCCGCCCAGCCCTGCTCTTCGTGCCACCGGGCGAACCGGACGTGCAGCGCGGTGCGGCCCCGGCGCAGCGCCGAGCCGTCCATCACGTCGTCCTGCACGAGGGCGAAGCAGTGCAGCAGTTCGAGCGCGGCGGCCGCGCGGACCGCCGCGTCGGATTCCGGTTGGCCGCACCGCCAGCCCACGTACGCGAAAAGCGGGCGAAGGCATTTTCCGCCCGCGACGAACTCCGGCACCGCGGTTTCCGCAAGCGCCCCCTCGCTGCGTCCGGAAAAATGCTCTTTCGCTCGCTCGCTCACGAAAGCGTGCGCCTCGGTGAGGCAGCGGCGGCCCAGTGCGTCCAGCCACTCGGCGGGCGCACCGGGCCCTCGAGCGGCCACCCCCGTCGTCATGGTCGCGGTCATCCGGCGCCCTCCCACTGTCGGCCTATTCGATTCGCAACCGTTTCACATGTGGTGTAGCTTGTCCACTGGAACCGGGTGAACACCGGGCAACACCACCGAACCCGCCGGGTGCGCCGAGCGGTCGTCGAGCGGTGCGCGACAGGGTGGATCGGTGCTGCATCGGAAGTGACTTACCTGTGGACGGGACGGCGATGCCACACGCCGTCCCGGCGGGCCCGCCGTCCCACCCCTCGGCCGCGGGCCCCGCACCCGGCGGCGCCCCGCCCACAACCGGGCGTCGCCGGGTGTTCGTCGTGCATTTCCGTGCCTATTTTCTGACGATTCTCCGCCTTTTTCGACGAGGTCGGAGAAATCGAGGCCGAGTCGTCCGCAGCTGTCTCCTCCGGTCTATTCTGTTTCGGTGATGGTTTCGCGGACTGCCGCATTCACCCGGCTCCACCTCGCCCCGCCCGCGCTGACCGCCTGGCTCTGCGCCGCGGCGGCGGTGCTCTGCCAGATCCTGTACTCGGTGACCGACCCCGGCGGCCGCACGCCGCTCACCGTGCTCACGGTGCTGTGCTTCGCGGCGGCGTCGCTGGCCGACGCGTGGTCCCGCTGCGGTGCCCGGGCGGCGGTCACGCTGGCGGTCGTCGCCGGCGGCGGCGGGCTGCTGGCCGAGGTGACCGGCCTGCACACGGGGTTCCCGTTCGGGCGCTACGAATACACCGGCCTGCTCGGCTGGCCGGTCGCCGGCGTGCCGGGCATCGTCCCGCTGGCCTGGCTGATGATGGCGTGGCCCGCGCTGCTGGCCGGGCGCGCGCTGGCCGTGAAGCCGGCCGGCGTGGTCGCGGTGGCGGCGTGCGCGCTGGCGGCGTGGGACGTCTTCCTCGACCCGCAGATGGTGGACGAGGGCTACTGGACGTGGTCCTCGCCCGAGCCGTCGCTGCCGCTGGTGGCCGGCATCCCGCTGACGAACTTCGCGGGCTGGCTGCTGGTCGCCGTCCTCATCCAGGCCGCGCTGCACCGCTGGGTGCCCCGGCCGCCGGACCCGATCCCGGGCCCGGCCGCCGGACCGGCGCCGTCGCTGTACCTCTGGACGTGGTTTTCGTCGGTGTGGGCGCATTTCGCGTTCTTCGGACGGCCGTGGGTGGCCGTCGCCGGGGGCGTGCTCATGGGTGCGGTGGCCGTGCCGCTCGCGATCCGGCTGGGGAGGGGATTCCGGTGGGCGCGCGTTCCCGCGTGATCGTCCGGGCGGCCGCCGTGGCCGCCATCGCTTCGGCCGCGCACGCGGCGTACAACGCGCGGATCGTCCGGGCTCCGCGCGAGGGACCGGCCCGGTGCCGCGAAGCCGTGTCGATCCTGCTGCCGCTGCGAAACGAAGCCGGTCGCGTCACCCCGGCCCTGCGGTCCCTGCTGGCGCAGCGCGGCCTCGACGACGTCGAGATCCTGGTGCTGGACGACTGTTCCACCGACGGGACAGCGGACGTCGTCCGCCGCGTCGCCGGGCCGGGGGTCACGCTGCTGACCGGCACCGAACCGCCGCCGGGAACGCTGGGGAAGCCGCACGCGTGCCACCAGCTGGCCCAGCGGGCGCGGGGGAGCGTGCTGGTCTGCGTCGACGCGGACGTCGTGCTGGCCCCCGACGCCGTCGCGGCCGCGGTTTCCCTGCTGCGCGAAGCGGATCTCGACGCCGTGTCGCCGTTTCCGCGGCAGCGCGCCGAAGGGCTCGGGGCCCGGCTGGTGCAGCCGCTGCTGCAGTGGTCGTGGCTGGTGCTGCTGCCGTTGCGGCTCGCCGAGACGTCGCCGCGCCCGTCGCTGGCCGCGGCCAACGGCCAGTTCTTCGTCATCGACGCCGCGATGCTGCGCAAGTGCGGCGGGTTCGCGGCGGTCGCGGGCGAAGTGCTCGACGACATCGCGTTGATGCGCGCGGTGAAGCGCGCGGGCGGGCGCGGGGTGGTCGCCGACGGCAGCCGGGTCGCGGAGTGCCGGATGTACGCGACGTGGGCGGAACTGCGGGAGGGCTACACGAAGTCGCTGTGGTCGGCGACCGGCTCGGCTCCGGCGGCGGTGGCGGTCGCCGCGCTGTTTTCGGCGGTGTGGGTCCTCCCGGCGGTCGCGGCGCTGGGGGGTTCGCGGGCCGGGCTGGCCGGGTACGCGGCCGGGGTGGCCGGCCGGGTGGTGGCGGCCCGGCGCACCGGGGCACGCGTGTGGCCGGACAGCCTGGCCCACCCCGTGTCGGTGCTCGCCCTGGCCGGATTGATCGGGCGTTCGTGGTGGGCCAAGGCGACGGGCCGGCTGGCGTGGAAGGGGCGTCCGGTATGAGCGACGTCGTCGTGGTCGGTGGCGGGATGGGCGGCCTGGCCTCCGCGGCCCGGCTCGCGGTCGCCGGGCACCGGGTGACCGTGCTCGAACGCTCGGCGGCGTGCGGCGGCAAGCTCGGCACCTTCACCCGGGACGGTTTCACCTTCGACACCGGACCGTCGCTGCTCACCCTGCCTTCGGTCTACCGCGACCTCTTCAAGGCCACCGGCGCCGACCTGGACGAGCTCGTCGACATCGTCCCGGTCGACCCCGCCTGCCGCTACCGGTTCGCCGACGGCACCGAACTGGCCGTCCCCCACGACCGCGCCGCGGTGCCCGATGCGCTCGAAGCAGCTTTCGGCGGCGGTGCCGGCGAAGAGTGGCGCCGGCTCATGGCTGCCGCGGAGCGGCTCTGGGGCCTGGTCGGCGAGCCGGTGCTGCGCCGTCCGCTGACCGGCCCCGGCGACCTGCTCCGGCACGCGACGGGCGTCCGGGACCTGCTGGCGATCGCGCCGTGGCGCACGCTGCGGGGGATGGGACGCCGCCGGCTGAGCGACCCGCGCGCCCGGATGCTGCTGGACCGCTACGCGACCTACACCGGCTCGGACCCGCGGCGGCTGCCGTCCGTGCTGAGCGTCGTTCCGTTCGTGGAGCAGGAATTCGGCGCCTGGCACGTCCGGGGCGGCCTGCGCCGGCTGGGGGACGCCCTGGTCGACCGGCTCGTCGCGCTGGGCGTGGACGTGCGGACGGGCGCGGAGGTCACCGCGATCGAGACCGGCCCGGCCGGTGTCCGCGGGGTCCGGCTGGCGGACGGCGACCGGCTCGCGGCCTCGGTCGTCGTGGCCAACGCGGACGCGACGCACGTCTACGACGACCTGCTCGACGATCGCCGCGCCCGCCGGCCGCGGCGGGCCCTGCGGCGGACGCAGCCGTCGCTGGCGGGGTTCGTGCTGCTGCTCGCGTTGCGCGGCACGACCCCGGGGCTCGGCCATCACCGCGTGCTCTTCCCGGCCCGCTACGACGCCGAGTTCGACGCGATCTTCGGCCGCGCGCCCCGGCCGGTCGACGACCCGACGGTCTACCTCTGCGCGCCCGCCGACCCCCAGCTGCACCCGCCGGGCTGCGAAGCCTGGTTCGTGCTGGTGAACGCGCCCCGCCACGATCCGTCGGCCGGGGTCGACTGGACGCTGCCGGGGCGGGCCGAGGGCTACGCGGACCGGGTGCTCGAGGTCCTCGCCGCGCGTGGCCTGGACGTGCGCGACCGCCTGCTGTGGCGCGAAATCCGCACGCCGGCGGACCTGGAACGCGACACGGGCGCACCCGGCGGCGCGATCTACGGCTCCTCGTCGAACGGCCCACGGGCGGCACTGCTCCGCCCGGCGAACGCGACGCCGGTGCCGGGGTTGTACCTGGCGAGCGGGTCGGCGCACCCGGGGGGAGGGCTGCCGCTGGTGGCGATGTCGGCGGAGATCGTGGCGGGGCTGGTGGGGCCGGCCGGGCGACACGCACGGGAAGGCGAGCCGCGCCGATGAGGGAGAGGTCGCGCAGCCCACCTCTCCAGCGGTCCGGCGCACCGGAGACCCGCCGACCCGGATCCAGGCCGATGCCCGTCCGACCGGCGACCCGTGGTCAGCCTCGCTCCGCAGCCTTCCCGAACGCCCGCGCGACACCGACCCAGAGATGGGCCAAGCCGATGAGCGACAACCCCGCCCCCAGCACCGCGCACGTGGTCCCCCACGGCCAGCCCGTCCACGGCGTCCCCGACGGCGCCAGTGCCGCCCCCGTGACCGCCACCGCCGGCACGACCAGGCGGGTCGGGCGCTCCGCCACCGTGATCGCCCCGGCGCCGCGCATGCCCGCCGCCTGCGCGCGCGCCCGGACGTACTCGTGCAGCATGAGCAGCGCCGCCATCGCCGCGCACCAGCCCGCCGGCGCGCCCAGCACCAGCAGCACCGCCACGAAACACAGCTCCGTCACGCGGTCCGAAGCGGCGTCGAGGACCGCGCCCAGCGGCCGGGCCCGGCCGGTGCGCAACGCCACCGCGCCGTCCAAGCCGTCGAACACGCCGGTGGCCACGATCGCCGCCAGGGCGAGCCACAGCCCGTCACCCCCCGACGCGGCCAGCCACACCGCGGCCAGCGCGCTCAGCACCCCGCACCCGGTCAGCACGTCCGGGGGCACGCCGAGCACCGGACGGGCCAGCAGGTGGATCGCCCGCAGCCAGCCGACGGCGAGCGCGCTGCCCGACACGTCGTGCTCGTGCACCCGGGACCACCCGGCCACCCCGTCGTCCTCCTCGGCCACCGGCGCGTCGGCGTGAGCGCCCGGGAAGCGGCCCGCCGCGCGGCCGTCGTCCTGCGGCACTCCGGCCGGGAACTCCGCGGCCGGGACCTGTCGCTGTGGGCCGCGGGGGTCACGTTCTTCGCCGTGCTCGCCGTCGTCCCGCTGGCGCTCGTCGCCCTGCGGGGTGCCGCGTTCCTCGGGTCGCCGGAGTTCGTCCGGCACGGTGTCGCCCGCTGGGTCGACGCGCTGCCGCCCGGCCACGGCCCGGGACCGGCGCTCGAAGCCCTGGCCACGGCCGCGCTCGGCACGCCGTGGACCGCGCTGCTGGTCACCCTGCTGCCGGCCACCTTCTACGGCGAAGGCCTGCTGCGCGGCCTGGTCCAGGTCGCCGGGCAGCCCGCCGGGGCGCTCGTCGGCTGGCGCGGGCGGCTGATGTTCGTGCCGGTGCTCGTGCTGAGCCCGACCCTGGCGATCGCGCCACTGGCCAGTGCCGACACGGTGGCCGGCTTCTACGCGCGTGGCGGCTGGGCGATGTTCTGGGGCATCACGCTCTCGTTCCACATCGACTGGCTGATCATCGCGGTGGTGACCGCGATCGTGTTCGCCGGCAGTGCCCCGCGCGGCGTGCGTCGCGGGCCGCTGGTGGCCGGCGCGTTCGCCGTGGCCGCGGTGCTCGCGGGGTTCTTCCACGGGTTCCTCCTGTTCCTGGCCATCCCGCTGGACTGGAGCGTGCCGTTCGGCGGCCTCGCGGTGGTCGGTGCGGTGTCGGCGTTGATCCTGTGGCTCTACCTGCTGCACGTGCTGCTCCTGCTCGGGTACCGGCTGACCCTCAGCGCCGAGCGCACCCGGCTCGGGGCCGCCCGCGAAATCGATGCAAAAGTGAGCACGACTTCGGAGTGTTCCTGCAGGTCCAGCTAAGTCAGCGGCTTGAATGCGGACTGGTCCTCCCTAAAGCGTTGCATAAGCGATGCGAATGAGCCATCATCGGCCGTGCCGGCGCCGGACCGAAGGGCCGGCGCGCGTGAGGCAGTGGTGAGGGCGAGTGACGACCAGACCGGAACCGGAGGTCACCGACCGGGCCTCCTGGTGGACGACGGGACAGGTCGCCACCGCGCTCGGGGTGTCGCCCGTCGTCCTGCGCGCGTGGGACAGCCGGTACGGCCTCGGGCCCGCCCGCCGCGGGCCCGGCGGCCAGCGGCTCTACGGGCCGCGGGAGCTGCAGCGCCTGCGCCGGATGAGCGCACTGGTGAACCAGGGCGTCCGGGCCGGGACCGCGGCCGGCCTGGTCCTCTCCGAAGCACTCACCCCGGCGCAGTCCCGACTCCGGGCCGAGGAGATCGACGAAGCCGCCGCGGCCGTCGACCTCCCGGCGTTGACCGGGTTGCTCGACGAGGTGCTGGCCGGCCACGGCACCATCGCGGCCTGGGTGGACGTGCTGGCGCCCGTGCTGCGCCGGCAGGGGGAGCGGTGGCAGGCCGGGGAAAGCGCCTTCGCGGCCGAATGGGCGCTGGCCGGAGCGATCTCGGCGGCGCTCGAGCGCCACGTCGCGCGCGTGCCGCCACCCCCGCGCGAACGGCCGGTCCTGCTGGCCTGCTGCGCGGCCGAGCGGCACCCGCTGCCGCTCCAGGTGCTCGCCACCGTGCTGCGGGAAGCCCGCATCCCGGTGGTGTTCCTGGGCGAGATGGTCGCGCCGGACGTGGTCGTGCGCACCGCCGTCCGGCTCGAGCCGGTGCTGGTGCTGCTCTGGTCGATGACGCCGTACACCGCCGACGCCCCGCTGCTGGCCGAGCTCGCCCGCCGCAACCTGCCGGTGCGCGCGGCCGGGCCGGGCTGGTACCCCGTCGGCGGCCGGATCGGCCCGGTGCTCAACGGTCTGCGGGTCGCGCTGGCGGCGGTTTCCGCGCACGCCGGCCGGGTGTGGCCGTGACCGCGCCGCGGCACGGCCGGCGCGAGGCTTCCCATGCACCGGGCAAAATGTGATTTGAGTCACAAAGCTCCCTTCGGAGGGTGCTTCTTGGGTGCCGGGAGTGTCGGACCGGCGTCGGATGCCGTATCCGTTAAGGCGGACATGGCCGGTCGCAGGCTGTTCCGCCGGGTGTCGCCGGGAGGTGACCGCACCGGCGGACGTCCTGGCGTGTGGGAACGTGGTGTTGATGGACGTCGACGCGGTGAGTGGCCGGGACGGGCCCCGGGCCGGGGGTTCGTGGACCCCCGGCAAGGTCGCCGAACTGCTCGGCGTCTCGCCGGTGACGCTGCGCACCTGGGCCGCGCGCTACGGGGTCGGCCCGACGCTGCGTGACGACGGGCGGCACCGGCGCTACTCCGACGCCGACGTCCGGCGGCTGCAGTACATGCAGCGGCTCATCGACCGCGGCATGCGGGCCAGGGAGGCCGCCGCGGCGGCGTTCTCCCGCGTCGACGAAGCGGTTCCCGAGGTTTCGGTCGACCGGCACATCGAAGAGCTCGAGCGGGCCGCGGAGGGCCTCGAATTCGCGTCGCTGGCCGCGCTGCTCGACGAAACGCTGGACGCGCTCGGCCCCGCCGCGGCCTGGACCGACGTGCTCGTCCCGGTGTTGCGCCACCTCGGCGGCCGCTGGCTGCGTGGCGACGTCTGCTTCGAGTCCGAATGGGCGCTCACCGGCGAGATCTCCCTGGCGCTGCAGCGCTACAGCGCCGGGTTCGCGAACACCCCGCCCGGCCGGGTGGTGCTGCTCGCCTGCTGCCCGGAGGAGCGGCACAGCCTGCCGATGGAGGTGCTGCGGGCCGGCCTGGTCGAGGTCGGCATCCCGGCGGTCTACCTGGGTCAGATGGTGCCCGCGGAGACGACGATCGCCATCGCCTCCAAGCTCGACCCGGTCGTGGTGCTCCTCTGGTCGATGTCCGCCAACACCGTCGACGACCTGCTGGTCCAGCGGCTGCGGCGACGCGGCTTCGACGTCGCCACGGCGGGCCCCGGCTGGGAAAACCTGACCGAGCGGGACGTCCCGTGGGTCAACGACCTGGCCGCCGCGCTCGAACTGGCCACCGAACGCCTGAAGGCGTGAACCGGGGCCGGGGGTCCCGGTCAAAGCGTTGCGCAATCGCTCCAAATGCCCGAGGATGACTCGCGTGCCGGTCTCGACGGCCGGCCGTGGCAGGCGGGAGCGCGTCCGGTGGACCTCAAGCGGCAGCTGATCGAGCGCTGGCCGGCACGGTGGCCGGTGCAGCCGTTCCGGGAGCCCGCGTGGGCCCGGCAGGAGCCCACCTACGCCGAGTGCAGCCCCGCGCTGATCGAGGCCGCGGTGAAGCGGGCGGGCACCCGGCCGTCGGGCAACTGGTTCGTCTTCGCCGCCGCCCGGGAGATCCGCGCCGACCGGCCGTTCGGGACGCGCGTCGGCGGCCGGGAGCTGGTGGCCTGGCGCGGGCCCGACGGCGGCCTGCTCGTCGGCCCGGGCGCGTGCCCCCACCTCGGCGCGCCGCTCGACCAGGCACGCGTGCACTGCGGCGAGCTGGTCTGCCGGTGGCACGGCCTGCGCGTCGGCGCGGACCGGCCCGGCTGGACGGCCCTTCCGGCCCACGACGACGGCGTGCTGGCCTGGGTCCGCCTCGACCGCGTCGGCGGCGAGCAGCCGACGGACCGGCCGATCGTGCCGGTCCGCCCGGCCGGGACCACGGTCGACGCCGTGGCGACGCTGGCCGGGGTCTGCGAGCCCGAAGACGTCGTCGCCAACCGCCTCGATCCCTGGCACGGCGCCTGGTTCCACCCGTATTCGTTCGCCCGGCTGCGCGTGCTGTCGGCTCCGCGGGGCGTCGACGTCGCGGACGCCGAGGACAAGTTCGTCGTCGAGGTGACGTTCCGGCTGGCGGGCAGGATCGGCGTCCCGGTGGTCGCCGAGTTCACCAGCCCGGGCCCCCGGACGGTGCTGATGACCATTGTGGACGGTGAGGGCGCGGGCAGCGTGGTGGAAACCCACGCCACCCCGCTCGGCCCCGGCCCGGACGGCCGCCCCCGCACGGCGGTGATCGAGGCGACGATCGCCGCGTCCGCACGGCCGGGCTTCGCCAGGGCGGCCCGCATGGCGCCGGCGTTGCGGCCGCTCATGCGGCGCGCCGCCGCCCGGTTGTGGCGGGACGATCTCGCGTACGCCGAGCGGCGTTACGCGCTGCGAGGGGAGCACCACTGACTCGACGGCGTCGCCTACCGGATCCGGTCGGTGCAGCGCACCGCCAGCAGGGACAGCGCCGCCCGGGGCTCCGCCGGGATGACCAGCCGGTCGAGGGTCTCGTGGGCGGTCGCCACCCGGTCGGTGATCAGCTGTTCGAGCCGCTCCCGCGCGCCGGTCGCCTCGATCACGGCCTGCCACCGGCGCACGGCTTCGTCGTCGACGGCCCGCAGGCGGTCGAGGTCCGCCAGTTCGCGGCGCTGGGCCGGGGTGGCGAGTTCGCGGGCGAGCACGACGACGCTGGTGGCCTTGTGCTCGCGCAGGTCGTCGCCGACCGGTTTGCCGGTGACCGCCGGGTCGCCGAAGACGCCGAGCAGGTCGTCGCGGAACTGGAAGGCCTCGCCGATGTGCGTGCCGTAGCTGCCGAGCAGGGCCGACACCGCCGGGCGCAGTCGGCCAGCGCCGCCCCGAATTCGAGCGGGCGCCGGACGGTGTAGTTGCCGGACTTGCGGCGCAGCACGTCGAGCACCGACGTCCAGCTGGGCACCGAGCGCGCGTCGTTGACGAGGTCGCCGAGCTGGCCGACGGCGAGCTCGGCGCGCATGGCGTCGTACACCGGCCAGCCGCGGGCCAGCTCGGCGGCGCCCAGGCCCGATTCGCGCAGGAGCTGTTCGGACCACACGAGGAACAGGTCGCCGGAGAGCACCGCCGCCGACTCGCCGAACCGGGCGGGCGAGCCGTGCCAGCCTTGCCCGTGGTGCCAGGTGGCGAACTGGGTGTGCAGGGTGGGAGCGCCGCGCCGCAACGGCGAGCCGTCCATGACGTCGTCCTGCGCCAGCGCGAAGCAGTGCAGCAGTTCGAGGCTGGAGGCGGCTCGCAGGGCGGCGTCGGAGCCGGGACGTCCGCAGCGCCAGCCGACGAAGGCGAAGGCGGAGCGCAGGAACTTGCCGCCGGACACGTACGACGGCAGGGCGGTGGCGGCCAGGGCACCTTCGGGCCGGCCGGTGAAGAGTTCGGCGCAGCGGGCTTCGACGAAGTCGAGTGCGGCTTCACGGCTCCGGGCCCGGACGTCGGCGAGCCAGCGCGCGGGCGACACCTCGGGGGCGGCGGTGGTCGTTCTCATGGTCATCCCTCTCGCCCGGCGGTGGACGACCGCCCGCACCCTGAGTGGGCGGCGACCGGGCGCCCTGGTCCGAAGGTATCAGGATCCTTATAGTGTGGGCAAGGGTCGCACGCCGTGGTTGCCGTTCAACGTCGCCGTCCGGTGGCCGGGATCGCCGCCGCGAGCGCGGCCGCCCCCGCGGCGAGGAACGCGGCCACCAGGAACGCCCGGCCGAACCCGGCCGCTTCGGCGGCCGCCGCCGGGGTCCCCGACGCCGCCAGCGCCGCCGAACGACCGTGCGCGACCCAGGCGAGCGCGGCCAGGCCCAGCGCGGCCCCGATCTGCCGGAACGTGCTCAGCAGTCCCGCGGCCAGCCCGGTGTCCCCGTCGGCCGCCGCGCCCGTCGCGAGCGCGGCGAGCGGGCCGAACGACAGGCCCAGCCCGAACGTCACCAGCATCCCGGGCGGCACCACCCCGGTCAGCGGGGCGCTGCCGGCGTCCACAGTGGAGTACCACCCCAGCCCGGCGACGACGAACACCGTGCCCGCCAGCACGATCCGCTTCGGCGCGATCCGGTCCGGCAACCGGCCGGCGGTCCGCGCGCCGGCGATGATGCACGCCGCCTGGGGGAGGAAGGCGAGTCCCGTGTGCCACGCGTCGAGCCCCGCCACCCGCTGCAGGAACAACGCGCCGAAGTACCACGTCGTGAACGCGACGCAGCCGAGGACCGCCATGGTCAGGTTGATCGTCAGCCCCGGGCGGCGGAGCAGGGTGCCGGGTGGGACCAGCGGCGCCGCGGCCGTCCGCTCGGTGTGGACGAACGCCGCGAACAGCGCGATCGCCAGTGCGAAGGGCAGGTAGGCGACGCCGCCGTCCTGCAGCCGGGTGGCGCCGTAGACGAGCGAGACCAGCGCGCCGGTGGCCAGCGCGGCGCCCACGACGTCGAGGCGTGGCCGCTCCCGGGCGCCGCCGGTGCGCGCGAGGAACACCACCGCGATGACGCCGATCGCCACCGCGATCGGGACGTTGATCAGGAAGATCCACCGCCAGCCCGCCCACCGCACCAGCGCGCCGCCCAGCAGGCCACCCGCCGCGCCGCCGACCGCGCCGACCGCCGACCACGTCCCCAGCGCACTGCGCCGGGCCCGCTCGCCGGTGAACGTGGTCGTCACGATGGCCAGCGTCGCCGGGGACAGCACCGCGCCGCCGAGGCCCTGCAGGATGCGGGCCGCCACCAGCCAGCCGGGCCCGGGTGCCGCACCCGCGAGCAGGCTCGCCGCGCCGAACACGGCGACGCCGGCCAGGAACACGCGCCGGTGCCCGAACAGATCCGCACAGCGGCCGCCCAGCAGGAGGCAGCCGCCGAAGGCGAGGCTGTAGCCGTTGGCCACCCAGGTCAGGCCACCGTCGGAGAAGCCGAGCGCGTCCTGGACGGCCGGCAGGGCCACGTTCACGACCGAGACGTCGAGCACCGTCATGAACTGGGCGAGGCAGGCCGCCAGCAGGATCAGGGCACCAGCGTGCCGACCACCTTGCTCAGCAGCTGGACCAGGGTCCGCTGCTCGGCGGCCGTCAGGCCCATCGCCGCCGGGGTGTTCACCTCCAGCACCGCCTTGGTCGCCTTCCGGACCAGCCGGCGGCCGGCGTCGGTGATGTGCACCGGGATCGGGTGGCCGCGGCCCGGGCGCTCGCCGCGCACGATCAGGCCCAGTGCCTCCAGCGGGAGCAGGGCCTCGCCCATGCTCTGCGGCGTCACCAGGCATCGGCGTGCCAGCGCGCCCTGCGCGATCCCGGGGCTGTTGTCGATCTGCACGAGGATCCCGAACTGGGCCGGGGAAAGCTCGGCGGGGGCGAGTGCCTGTGCCATCCGCGGGACGAAGGCGAGGTAGGCGCGGATGATGTTCCACCCGGCCAGGCCGTCGATGTCGCTGTCGGTCCACACCGGCGCCTTGCCGGTGCGGACCGGATGTTCTGCGTTGGGCACGGCATCACGATATCGTAGCCCCTATCCATAAGGAACCTTACTGTTTCGGAGGGCCGGGGATGACCGGACGCAGCCACGTGATCGTCGCCGGCGCCGGCATCGGCGGGCTTTGCCTGGCGCACGGCCTGCGCCGGCACGGGATCGACGTCACCGTCTACGAACGCGACGCCGATCCCGACGAGCGGTGGGCGGGCTACCGCCTGCACCTCACCGGGCCGGCCAACCGCGCGCTGCACGCCTGCCTGCCACTGGAGACCTACCTGGCGATCCTCGACAGCGCGTCCCGGCCGCTGGACGCCTTCCGCATCCTCGACGAAAACCTCGACGAGCTGCTGGTGTCGCCGACCACGGCCGACCCGGCGCTGCTGGTGGACGACGACACGCTGATCGGCCGCCGCCCGCTGCGGCGGCTGCTCCTGCGCGGCCTCGAAGACGTGGTCCGGTGGGGCCGGGCCGTCGAGCGGTACCGGCCGCTGCCGGGCAACCGCGTCGCCGTCGACCTCGCGGACGGCACGACCGACGAGGGCACCCTGCTGGTCGGCGCGGACGGCCGGGCGTCGGCGGTGCGCCGTCAGCTGCTGCCCCAGGCCGAACCACAGCCGTGGGACGTCGCCTGCGTCGCCGGGACGACCCCGCTCGAGGCCGCCGTCGCCGCGGGTGTTCCGGCGGCGATGGTCGACGGGGCCGGGTTCGCGATCGGCCCGGCCGGGCACAACATGTTCTTCTCCGGCCACGACCCGGCCGGGCGCAGCCGCCCCGACCTCCCGCCCGGCGGCCCGCCCGAGCCGGACGACGCCTACGTCCTCTGGTCCGTGGGTGCGCCGTCGGCCGAGTGGCCGGAGGATCCCCGCACGAGCGAAGGCAACCTCGGGGAGGCGGCGCAGGGGATGGTGGCGGGCTGGCACCCGGCCGTCGCCCGGCTGGTCGCGGCCGCGGATCCGCATTCGTTGTCCCCCTTGACCTTCTGGGTGGCGCCGGAGATCGAGCCATGGCAGACGCAGGCGACCGTGACCCTCCTCGGCGACGCCGTGCACGTGATGCCCCCGACCGGCGGGATCGGCGCGAGCACGGCGTTGTGCGACGCGGCCGCGCTGGCCGAGACGCTGGCGCTGTGCGAGCAGGGCCTCGGCCGTCCGGTGCCGGCGCTCGCCGCGTACGAACGCGAAATGCTCGAGCGGGGCCGGGAAGCGATCCGCGCGTCGGTGGCGAACCTCCAGTGGGCGCAACGGCTCGACGGCCCGGTGTCGTTCCGGCTGGGCAAGTTCGGCCTGAAGTCCGCCGGCGGGATCCGCTCGCTGCTGCGGACCCTCGCCGGCCGGGGCGACGCCGGGTGAGCGTCAGATCATGTACTGCATCGAGTGGTCGCCCAGGTAGCAGACGCGGGCCATCCGGCGCTCGGTGACCAGCCCGAACGCCAGGTGCGCCCCGGCGGCGTGCACGTCCCGCCACAGCCGCTGCAGCGGGTGCTCGTCGCGCAGGGCCGCCGCTCCGGCCAGCCGGTACGCGCCGTCGACGACCCGCTCCGCGACGCGCTGGGAATGCTGGACCGCCCCGGCGAACCGCGCGCGGGTCTCCGGGCGGGCCGAGCCCGCCGTCGTGACCTCGTCCCACACCCGGGCCGCGGCCTCGTGGAGCAGGCACCGGGCGGCCAGGCGTTCGTTGTCCAGCCGCCAGAACTCCACCTGGGCGGCGGTGTCCGCGAGATCGGCCTCGGGCAGCGCGCGGAACTCCTCGACCGCGCGCCTGGCCAGGCCGACCGAGAACCCGCCCATCATCATCATAAGGAAGGCGAAGTACGACAGCCGGTACAGCGGCCCCTCGTGCTCGCCCGGCTCGAAGAACGGGCTGAACGTCATCGAGTGCGGCACCTCGACGCCGCGGATCTCGACGTCGTCGCTGCCCGAACCCCGCAGTCCCAGCACGTGCCAGGTGTCGAGCACCCGGACCTCGCTCGCCGGCAGCACCGCGAAGCGCACGACGTCCTCACCCCACTGCGGGGAGTCGACGCCGGGTTCCTTCTTGGCGAAGGCCGCGATGAACCAGTCGGCGTGCCGGCACCCGGAGTTGATCGCCCACCGGCCGTCGAGCCGGTAGACCGGGCCGTCCTCGCCGTCGGCTTCGGTCGCGGGCAGGATCGTGCCCTCGCCCATCGGCGCCAGCGCGCAGGCGATCAGCGGGTCCGGGCGCTCGGCCACCACCCGGCGGCCCAGCTCGGCCGAGCCCCAGCCGAGGAACCCGGACGCCTGGCCGATCATCAGCGTCCAGCCCACCGACGGGTCGGCCCACGAGATCTCCTCGACGACCGAGAGCACGGTGGCCGGGTCGGTCTCCGAACCACCGAGCACGCGCGGCAGCGTCAGCGAAAAGAGGCCCGCTTCGCGCAGCGCCTCCACCGCGGCCCGGCTCGGCGTCCGCGCTCGTTCGGTCGCCGCTTCGCCGCCGATCAGGTCCCGGGCGATCCGGCGGGCCTCGCCGACGAGCTGCTCGGGGGTGCGCACCGTTTCCGTTGCGGTCATGACGCCTTCCTCGGTTCGTCGGTGAACAGCCGGTCCAGGTCGGGTTCGAGCGCGGCCCGCTCGGCGAGCAGCCGCGCGGGCCGGTCGAACCACGGGTGCGCGCCGAGGGCGGCGAGGTGGGCGAAGGTTTCCTGCATGGGGTTGCCGTCGTAGAGGGCGCTCGCCCCGGTCAGGGTCATCACCTGCGTGGTGGCGGCGCGCGCGGCGTCCAGCGCGCCGATGCCGGTGACGACCAGCCGGGCCTGCGTGGCGGGGTCGGTGGCCGGCTTCGCCGTCCGGGCGGTGAGCAGGGCCGCGGCGCCGTCGAGCAGCGCTTCGGCCGAGAGCAGGATCGACAGCACCATCGGGTCGTCGATCGTCTTGACCGCGGCCCAGCCACGGGCGCTGCTCGCGGCCTTGCGCAGGAAGGCGTCGCGGAACCGCCCGGCGACGCCGAGCGCGTGCGCGCCCGCCGCCACCACCGCGAGGACGCTGGGCGGCAGGGACAGGAGGCCGTCGCCGGGCGCGGCGGAGTCGTCGACGACCGTCGCGGCGCGGGCGCCGTCCCGCAGGCGCACCAGGTGCCCGCCCCAGACGTCCATCGACGGCGCGAGCGACACCGGCTCGGTGGTCACCTGGTCGCCCGCGTAGGCGGTCCAGGTCGCGGTGCCGTCGTCCGACCGCCCGGCCAGCACGACGTGCCCGCCCGGGCCGACCGGCCGGTCCACCGTCCATTCCGGACGGTCCGAAGCGGTGCCTGCCGGCCAGCCCAGTGCGGCATCGCGGGGGATCGCGTCGTCCCGGATGGACAGTGACCGGGTGACCAGTGCGGTCACGCCCAGCCAGCCGGCCCGCGGGTCGAGGTGGCCACGGGCGGCGATGTCGACGAGGTTCATGCGGGTTCCTTCCGGGCGGCGGTGAGTTCGGCCAGGAGGCCGGGCACGACCTGCTCGGGGCCGGGCAGGCCGGCGATCTCGTCGGCGACGTCCCGCGCCGTCTTCGCCGGGCGCGGGTCGTGGAGGACGTGGTCGAGCGCGTCGTCGAGCACACCGGCGTCACCGGCCTCCGGCACGGCGAACACGCCCGCGCCGCGGCGGGTGACCGCGTCGCCGTTGAACGCGTGGTCCGCTTCGCGCGAGACGATCACTTGCGGGACGCCGCGGGCGAGCGCGGCCAGGGTCGAGCCCGCGCCGCCGTGGTGGACCAGGACGTCGCAGCCGGGGAGCACGGCCTCCAGGGGCAGCCAGCCGTGGGCGAGCACCGAGCCGGGGTCCGTGCCGGGCGGGAGGTCGCCGGCCACCAGCACGTCGAGGTCGTGCCGGGCCAAGGTCCGCAGCAGGAGCGGGGCGAGCTCGCCGTGTTCGGCGGTCGTGCCCAGGGTGACCAGCGCGCGGCGGCGGCCCGGCCGCGCGGCGAACCCGGCCGGGTCGAGCACCCGGGCGCCGCTGTAGGGCCGGTAGCCGAGCACCAGCCCGGTCGGCCCGCCCGGGTACATGCTCGGCGGGCACACGTCGAGGGCTTCGTCGGGGTCGGCCAGCCCGGCGACGCCGTGCCGGCGGCAGGCGCCGGCCAGGTGCGGGACCATCCGGTCCTGGGTCCGGGCGACGCCGGTGAGCTGGAACCCGTGCTCCACCGACGGCACGCCGAGGACCGCGGCCACCAGCGGGCCGACCGGCTGCAACGCGGTGTGCACGACGACGTCCGGCCGCCACGCCCGGCCGAGCGCGACGGCCGCGTCGGCGACCCGGTCGGCCAGCGCCGCGAACAGCTGCATCGCGAGGTCGAACCGTTCGGCCTCCGGGGCACCGGGCATCCGGCGCAGGAACGAACCCCGGATCGCCGCCAGTTCGTCGGTGCCGCCGGGCAGCAGGTCGACGGCCGGGAGCCCGGCAGACACCGCCCCGGCCACGGCGGGCCCGGTCGCGCCGACCAGCACCGTCGCGCCGGCGCAGCGCGCGGCCCAGAGGCTCGGCACCATCGGGAACAGGTGCCCGAGGCCCGAGGAGGTGAAGGCGAGAACGCGGGTCACGGCTTCCTCCTCAGCACGGTGACGTGGAAGGGCAGCCCGGGCACCTGCCGCGTCACCTCGATCTCCAGGCCGGCCGCCGCGTACATCCGTTCGTGCGCCGCGGTGGTGTGCACCTCGCCGGCCTCGGTCCAGGCCAGCATCAGGACGGAGAACAGGTGCGGCTCCGGGTCCTCGGCCGGGGCGTCGCCCGCGACGAACCCGACGACGCCGATCCGGCCGCCCGGCGCGAGCTGGGCCGCCGCGTGCGCCAGCAGGTCCGCGGACCGCTGCTCGGAGAAGTGGTGCAGCACGTTGGTGACCAGCACGAGATCGTGCCCCGGGCCGAGGTCGAGCTCGAACATGTCGCCGGGGACGAACCGGGCGCGGTCGGCGAGGCCCTGGTCCTGCGCGTGCTGCCGGGTGATGGCCAGGACGTTCGGCCAGTCGACGCAGGTGACGGTCGAGCCGGGCAGCCGTCGGGTGAGGGTGAATCCGTAGATCCCGTGCCCGCAGGCCAGGTCCAGGATGCGCGGGGCCTCCCGGCCCGCCGACCACGGCTCCAGCAACTCGGCCAGCAGCTCGGCGGTGGGCACGGTGACCGGCCCGACCGACCGGGCGAAGGTCTCCCAGTAGTGGTAGCCGGGCGTCTCGGCGTTGACGTCCCGGACCGATCCGCCCTGCCGGACGGCGCCGGCGAGGTCGCGCATCGCGTCCCATTCCTCGTCGCTGGCGACGACGTCGACCATGCCGCCGTAGAAGCCCGGCTCGCCGGTCACCAGCAGGGATTTCGCGCCTTCGTCCAAGGTGTACGGTCCGTCGGCGCCGCCGTGCACCAGCCCGAGCGCGGTCAAGGCGTTCAGCAGCAGCCGGATCCCGCGCGGCTCGGCGCCGGTCGCTTCGGCGACCTCGGCGGCGGTGGTGTGGCCGGCGCCGAGCGCGTCGAACACGCCGACCCGCAGGCCGGCCCGCAGCAGGCTGGTTTCCTTGTAGACCCGCATCATGCGGTACAGCCGCTCCCGGGTCACCGGCGCGGCTTCGAGCGTGGTCATGGGCGTTCCTCCGGGTCGGCGGGCGGGCTGGTGCGGACCTGGCGCATGCCGGTCATCGAGACGGTGCGGCCGAGCGCTTTGAGCGCCTTCGCGAGTTCCTCGTGCGCTTCACCGGCGGAGAAGGCCTGGAAGTCTTCCGGCGTGTCCCATTCGCTGACCACGAAGTAGCGGCCGGGTTCGCGGGTGTGGGCGTTGAGGGACTGGGCGAGGATCCCGGGTGCCCGGCCGGCGGTGGCGGCCATGCGGTCCCACGCGGCGAAGAAGTCGGCCGGCGGGGTGTCGCCGATGTCGATTTCCAGCAGGACGCGGAACACGCCGGTTTCGGTGGTGGTCATGCCGGCCTCCGCCAGTCGTAGAACGGCTCGGCCTGGGCCTGGGCCATCGAGGGTTCGTCGGGCCGGTAGGGCAGCAGCAGCCCGGCGAGCTCGCTGTCGATGGTGCGGAAGCGCTCGTCGCGCACGGCGGTGTAGAGCCGCTGCTGGAAGCCGTCCTCGCCTTCGATGAGGTGGAAGTAGAGGTCGTGGAAGCCGAACAGGGTCCGCCGGGTCGCGCCGATCTGCGCGGGCAGCTCGGTGCGGTCGTGCTCGGCGAACAGCTCGGTGATCCGGTCGCGGTCGGCGGGGTTCCACCGGCGGACCATCAGGGCGCGGTGCACGGGTTCTCCTTTCCGGTCTCCGCGGCGGGAGACGTGGTGGCCGGGCCGAGCCGGACCGGCAGCGTGCGCAGGCCGCGGACCAGCGAGCCCCGGCTCCAGACGAGGTCTGCTTCGGCCAGTTCGGCCCGGGGGTGGCGGTCGAGCACCGCCGTGACGCCTTCGGCCAGTTCGATCCGGGCCAGCGCGGCCCCCAGGCAGAAGTGCGGGCCGGCCCCGAAGGCGAGGTGCGACGGCGGCGTCGCGGCGAACCGGTCCAGGCGCAGCTCGTCCGGGGTGTCGAACGCGGCGGGGTCGCGGTTGGCGGCGTTGAGCGCCGGGATGACGAGGTCGCCCGCTTCGACGGTGACCCCGGAGAGGTCCACTGTGGACGTCGCGACCCGGGGGAAGCCGCCGACCGAGCCGAGGGAGATCGCGCGCAGCAGCTCTTCGACGGCGTGGCCGACCTTGACCGGGTCGCCACGCAGGGCGGCGGCCGCGGCGGGGTCGGAGAGCAGCAGCATCAGCGAGCTGGCGAGGTGGTTGCTGGTGGTTTCGTGCCCGGCGACGAGGATGGCCATGGCCAGCGGGACGAGTTCGCGCGGGCTCGCGTCCTGCGCGGCCAGGTGCGAGAGCAGGTCGTCTTCGGGGTGGGCGGCCCGGCGGCCGAGGAGCTCGCCGAAGTAGGCGGCGAGTTCCCCGCGGGCGCGACCGACCTCCGGCGCGGACCCGGGCGCGGTGGAGAGGAACGCCTGCGCCCAGACGAAGAACCGGTCGTGGTCGCCTTCGGGGATGCCGAGCAGCGCCCCGATGACGCCGGTGGACAGCGGCCGGGTGTAGCCGGCCACGAGATCGGCCGGATCGTCTTGCGCGCAGACGTCGAGCAAGGCCCGTGCCCGGGCGGCGATCCGGGGGCGCAGGGCGGCCATCCGGCGGGCCGAGAAGGCGCCGCTGACGAGGGCGCGCACCCGCGTGTGGTCCGGCGGGTCGAGCGCGAGCAGCGACCCGGCGGGCGGGGACAGGCCCGCGGTGGGGGCACCGGCGGCTTCGGCGGCGGCCGCGCGGGAGAAGCGCGGGTCGGTGTGCACGGTCCGGACGTCGGCCATGGTCGTCGCGAGCCAGGCCCAGCGGCCTTCGCCCAGGAAGACGGGCACGGGCGCGCGCGTGGCCCGGGCGGTGGCGTAACCGGGATCGGGGTCGACCCCGTCGCGGGCGGCGAAGGGGTAGGCGGTCGCGGGCTGCGATGGGCGGGTTTCGGTGGTCATGACGGCTCCTGGTGGCTTTCGCCGGGAAACCCCGGGCCGGCGGCGGCCGGGCACCCGGCCCGCATCTGTCGTGACCGGGCCCGGATCTCGTGTGACTGTGCCTGGGTCTCGTGTGGCTGGGGCCGGATCTCGTGTGATTGGAAGCGGATCTCGCGTGACTGGAGGGGCATCACTCGTGATTGGACGGGCATCACGATCGGGCCGGGTCTGCTCGGAGGACGGTCCAGCGGCCGGTTTCGGGCTCGCCGGTCAGGCGGAAACCGGTGTCGGCGAACAGGTCCCGCCATTGGGCGGCCGTGCGTTCGCGGCCGCCGAAGAGGACCAGCATGTCGATGTCGAGGACCTTGCCGTGGTCGAAGCCGTTGCCCGGCGACACCACCTGCTCGACCACGAACAGCGGGGCCGTCCGGTCGCCGATCGCCGAGCGGACGCGGCGCAGCAGCGCCTCCGCCTGCGCGTCCGGCCAGTTGTGCAGCACCGCCTTGAGGACGTACGCGTCGGCGTCGGACGGCAGCGGGTCGCCGAAGAAGTCGCCCGGGCGCAGCTCCACCCGGTCGTCGACGCCCTCGGCGGACAGCACCGGGCCGGCGTCCGCCAGCACGCTGGGCCGGTCCACCAGGATGCCGCTGGTCTCCGGCGCCCGGCGCAGGGCCGCGCCGAGGAAGTGCCCGTGCCCGCCGCCGAGGTCGGCGATGCGGGAGAACCGCTCGGGCTCGATCCGCGCCAGGTGCCGCTCGGTCTCCCAGCGGCCCAGCTCGGTCATCATCGCGTCGAAGAACTGCTCGTCGTCCGGGTGGTCGCGCAGGTAGCCCCAGAAGTCCGTGCCCAGCACCGGCACCGTGGCCGGCCGCCCGGTGCGCAGCGTGTGCAGCAGCGCCCCGTACGGCTCGGTGAAGAACCGCTTGCGGCCGTAGGCGATCAACGGCCGCAGGCTGTACGGCACGTCGGCGCGCATCGGCACCGCCAGCGGGGTCCCGTCGAACACCCCGGGCTCGGTCTCGGTGAACACGCCGAAGGACGCGGCCATCCGCAGCACGCGGTACAGCGCGTCCGGGTCGGCGCCGCACTTCTCGGCCAGCTCGCCGACCGGCCGCGGTCCCTCGGCGAGGATCTCGGCGACACCGAGCTCGGCCAGCGCCCCGACGACGTGGGCGAGCCGGAGCCCGCAGGTGAGGATGGTCAGCCGCTCGCGGTGGGCGTCGGCGCTCCCGGGACCGGCGCCGGCGCGGGCCTCGATCACGGACTTGATGTGCCGCAGCTGCTCCGCGGAGGTCCGGTCGAGCCGTTCGGTCATCGCGGCGTCGTCGAAGGGCAGGCCGGGCCGGACCGCGAACTCCTGCCGCCAGCGCAGTTCCACGCCGCCGTCGACGTCGCGGTAGTCCCAGCGCAGCCGCATGTACTCGAACGGGCCGGTCTCGACGCGGTGCGCGGTCACCGTGCGGGCGTCGCGGTCCGGGAACCGCTCGGAGACCCAGGTCCACACGGAACCGTCCGGGTCGGGCACGGTGGTCAGCCGGAACCGCACCGAGGCGGGCGTCTCCTCGAGGATCTCGGCCTTCGCGTATTCGGTGAACAGCGTGGGCCAGGACGCGACGTCGTTGGTCAGGTCCCAGACGGTGGCGAACGGGGCGTCGATGACGACGCGGTTGTCGGTCGTGGCCGGCACGGGTGGGCTCCCTCTCGGTCGGTGGTGGTCAGGACGGGTGGCCGACGCGCGGCGGCGGCGCGTCGGGGTGCGGGACGGGCGCGGTGTCGACGTGCCCTTCGGCCGGGCTCGGCGCGAGCGGGCCGAGGAAGAGCACGACGCGGGCGGGCACCGGGCCGTGCTGGCGCATGACATGCCGCGCGCCCCGCCGGACGAAGCTCGCGTCCCCCGCGGCCAGCTCGACGGCGTGGCCGTCCACTTCGAGCGTCACGGCGCCCTCGACGACGAGCAGGTGCTCGTCGGACCACGGGTGGTAGTGCTCGCTGACGGCCTCGCCGACGTCCAGCACCGCTTCGGCCAGGAAACCGGCGCGGGTGCCGGCGGAGGTGGGGGTCAGCAGCGGGCGGATGTGACCGCCCTGGCGGCGGCCGGCCGGGACGTCCGCGGTGCGGATCCGGACGGGCGGGACGGGTTCGGGCACGGGTTCCTCCTGGGGTGTCGGGTCACGGGCGGACGAGCCGCAGGCCGGGGCGGGCGGCGAGCGCGGCCCGCACCACCCCGTCGAGGCCGTCTTCGAGGCGGACCACCGGGCGCCAGCCGGTGATGTCCACAAAGGACGACGGGTCGACGTCGACGTCCGCGAAGTCGCCCGGCGACGCGTAATCGGGTGGCGGCACGCGCTGGAGCGGCACGGCTGGCGTGCCGGTCCGGCGCGCGACCGTGGCGGCGATCAGCCGCAGCACGTCGCCGAGCGGGACGGCCTGCCCGGACCCGACCGGCCACGCACGGCCGTCGAGTGCTTCGGCGTGGCACACCGAAAGCCACAGGGCCGCCGCGACGTCGTCGACGTGCACCAGGTCCCGGCGCACCGACCCGTCGTGCCACAGCGTCAGCGGCTGCCCGGCGACCGCCCGCGCGGCCATCGCGGCGACCACGCCGGTGCCGGGCGAGCCGGCGCCCGCGCCGTACACCGTGGGCAGCCGCAGGACGACCCCGCGCACCGCCCCGGCCGCCGCGGCGCCGAGCAGGGCGTCTTCGACGGCCTGCTTCTGCCGGTCGTAACCGCCGCGGCTCGGCGAGGGGACGGTGCCGGCGGTCACCACCGTGACCGCGCGGCCGCCGACGACGTCGAGCAGGTCGAGCATCGGCTGCACGGTCGTCCGGTGCCCCTCGGGGTCGTCGTCGGCGACCCGCCAGGACCGGTCGTCGCTCATCCGCGCCACCAGGTGGACCACGACGTCGGCGTCGTGCGCCACGGCGGCCAGCTCGTCCTTGCGCGTGACGTCCGCGCGGACGACCCCGGGCACCGGGCGACGGCCCACCGCCCGGGTCCGGACACCGAGCGCGGCCAGCCGCGCCACCAGCGACGAGCCCAGGTACCCCGTGCCGCCCAGCACCACGACCAGCGGGTCGCGGGCGGTCACAGGATCCGCCGCAGCGCTTCGATCACGTCGTCCTGGCGGCGCTTGTCCAGGGAGGCGTACATCGGCAGCGAGAAGATTTCCGTGGCGAGCCGTTCGGTGACCGGCAGCGAGCCCCGCTCGTAGCCGAGGTGCGCGAACCCGCTCATGGTGTGCACCGGCCAGCGGTAGCTGACGTTCAGCTCGATGTCCTGCTTCGCCAGCTCGGCGAGGATCTCGTCGCGGCGCGGGTGGCGGACGACGTAGAGGTAGTAGACGTGCTCGTTGCCCGGGGTCACGGCCGGCAACGCCAGTTCGGTGTCCCCGAGTCCTTCGGCGTACCGGGCGGCGATCTCCCGGCGGGCGGCGACGTAGGAGTCGAGGCGGCGCAGCTTGCGCCGCAGGATCTCCGCCTGGACCGCGTCGAGCCGGGAGTTGTGCCCCGGCGTCCGGACGACGTAGTAGCGCTCGGCCATGCCGTAGTAGCGCAGCCGGCGCAGCGCCTCGTCGGTCGCGGCGTCCCGGGTGATCGTCGCGCCGCCGTCGCCGTAGGCGCCCAGGACCTTGGTGGGGTAGAAGGAGAACGCGGCCGCGTCGCCCATCGTCCCGGCGAGCCGGTCGTGCCGCCGTGCGCCGTGCGCCTGCGCGCAGTCCTCCAGCACCCGCAGGCCGTGCCGGGCGGCGACCGCGGTGACCGCGGCCATGTCCACGCACTGGCCGTAGAGGTGCACCGGGACGATCGCGCGGGTCCGCTCGGTGATCGCGGCCTCCAGCAGCGTGGTGTCCATCAGCTGGTCCTCGGCGCGGACGTCGACGAACCGCGGCACCGCGCCGGTCCCGTCGATCGCGACCACGGTCGGCGCGGCGGTGTTGGCCACCGTGATCACTTCGTCGCCCGGGCCGACGCCGAGTGCTTCCAGGCCGAGCTTGAGCGCGTTGGTGCCGTTGTCGACGCCGACGCAGTGGGCGACCCCGTGGTAGCCGGCGAATTCCGCTTCGAACCCCTCGACGCTCGGCCCGAGCACCAGCTGCCCCGAGCCGAAGACGGTCTCGACCGCGTCGAGGATGTCTTCGCGCTCGGTGGCGTATTCGCTCAGGTAGTCCCAAACCCGGATCGTCATGCGGTCTCCTCAACCGGTCGGGGGAGGCGGCCGCCGAGGGCCGCTTCGAGGGCGGTGCTGGTGGGGTGGTCCGGCAGCAGGCCGGCGGCTTCGAGCTCGGCGAGCGTCGGCGCGTCGCGGTCGCGGGCGGACAGGACCGGGGCTTCGCGCCCGAGCGGCCGCGGCAGCCGCAGGCCGATCCGGGGATCGTGGACCGACAGGGCGAGCTCGTCTTCCGGGACGTAGGTACCGGAGAGCAGGTAGGTCATGGTGGCGTCGTCGGACAGCGCGGCGAAGGCGTGCCCGACCCCGACGGGCAGGTAGACGGCCCGGCCGTGTTCGGCGTCGAGGCGCAGCACGTCCCAGACGCCGAACGTCGGCGAGCCGGTGCGCAGGTCCACGACGTAGTCGAGGACGCTGCCGTGCACGCACGAGACGTACTTGGCGACGCCGGGCGGCGTGCGCGTGAAGTGGATGCCGCGCACCACGCCCGCCCGCGACCGGCTCGTGCTCACCTGGGCGAGCGGGAAGAGCGGCCGTCCGGCGAACGCGCGGTGGTCGTATTCGTCGTAGGCGGTGCGGAACAGCCCGCGGCCGTCGCGGTACGTGGGCGGGGTGAACGTCCAGGCCCCGGCGACGGCGAGCGCGCGCCGGGTCCCGGGTGCGTCCGCGCTGGACGCGTCGACCGGCAGGGACAACGGGACTCCCGGGGGATGGGCGGGTCAGCTGACCCGGACGTCGGGCACGTAGGTGATCCAGCGGCCGCCGTGCTCCCGGAAGTCCGTTTCCCTGGCCATGATTTCCGCGGCGTGGTTCCAGGCGAACAGCAGCGCGTAGTCCGGGTAGGGCGCGTCGAACGCCGACGCCGGGGAGACCGGGATGTGCGTGCCCGGGGTGACCCGGCCCTGCTTCTCGGGGGTCGTGTCGTAGACGGTGGCGATCAGGTCGGGGCCGATGCCGCAGAAGTTCGTCACCGTGGCGCTCTTGGCGGTGGCGCCGTAGGCCGCGATCGTGTGCCCCTCCGTGCGCAGCCGGGTGAGGAGGGCGACCAGCTCCCGGGCGTTGTGCCGGACGGCGTCGGCGAACCCGGCCAGGGTGGCGGGGTCGTGCAGCCGTCGTTGCTCCTCTTCGGCGACGAGCTCGGCGACCGCGCCGCTCGCGGGCCGCTTTCCCGCGCGCGCCAACGTGTAGCGGACTTCGCCGCCGTGCACGGCGAGGCGTTCGACGTCGACGAGCGCCAGCCCGTGGCGGCGGGCCAGCTCGGCGACCGTGGTGGCGCTGAAGAGGAAGTAGTGTTCGTCGTAGATCTGGTCGAACGACGTCGTCGCGACGACGTCCCCGAGGTAGGGGTCTTCGAAGACGAAGATCCCGTCGTCGGTGAGCAGCTCGCCGACGCCGTCGAACACCGAGCCGATGTACGGGATGTGGCAGAGGGTGTTGGCCGCGTAGATGACGTCGGCCGGCCCGTGCTCGGCGGCGACGGCGGCCGCGGTCTCCTTCTCGAAGTAGGCGGTGAGCACCCGCACCCCGCGTTCCTCGGCGGTCCGGGCGATCCCACCGGAGGGTTCCACGCCGAGGTGCCGCACCCCGGCTTCGGCGATCGTCCCCAGCATGACGCCGTCGTTGCACCCCAGTTCCACGACGAACGGGTCGGCCTCACCGGCGAGTTCGGTGGCGAGCAGGTGCTTCGCCCAGTCCGAAAAGTGCGCGCGCATCACCGACGATCCCGATGAGCGGTACGGGTAGTGTTCGCCGAACATCCGCTCGCGCGGGACTTCTTCGAGCAGCTGCACCATCGCGCAGCCCGCGCACCGCCCGAGCCGCAGCCGGTGGAAGAACTCCTCGCCGGGGTCCGGGGGTGCGGGCGGGAAGACGTCGGACAACGGCTGGCTGCCGAGATCGAGCACGAGCTCGACGGAACTGCCGCAGACCCGGCACTGGGACATCGGGTTACCCCCTCGGGAAGTCGGATGCCGGGCAGCCTGGGGACGGCGGCTCGAGAAGTTCTCGAAGATCTCGACGATCGCTCGACGGCCGGCCGCGCAACCGCTGGAGCCGCACGTCACCGGCGCCGAGCACGGCCGGAGGGGTGACAGACCGGATCAACCGGACGGTGCCGGCGCCACTCAGTGGCAATTCGTCGCACAGTGTCGCTCAAATCGTTGCAGCGTGTTCACAACTGTCGATCAAAGCCAAGAGCAATGGTATGTGAGATAGGTCACAAAACCGGTTCAATCTGTCAGGGTCCTTATAACCGGAACTAGCATGATTTCGCCACCGGGGGACGGCATTCACGGTGAAGGACTCTCGACGCCTGTATCTGTCCGCACCCCGGTCCGTCCCGGTGCGAAAATATTCGGAGGTGTTGGGTGGATTTCACATTGCTCGGCGGCATGGAGATTCGATCCGACGAACGCGGGGGAATCCCATCGGCGCCGAAACAACGGCAAGTACTGGCCATGCTCCTGCTCAACGCCAACAAGGTGACCTACGTCGACGAGCTGTCCGACGAACTGTGGGGCGACCGGCCGCCCGTCAGCAGGCACACGACGCTGCAGACCTACGTCTACCAGCTGCGCCGCCGGCTCGAGAGCCCGTCGCGGCGGACCACGATCGTGACCCGGCCGCTCGGGTACATGCTGCAGGTGCCCGACGGCTCCATCGACGTGCTGGAGTTCCAGGCGAAGATCGAACAGGCCGCCCGGGTCCTCGAACCGGAGCCGGACGTGGCGGCGGAGCTGCTCGAAGGGGCGCTGAGCCTGTGGCGCGGCCCGGCGCTCGCCGACGTCGTCTGCGGGTCCGTGCTCACCGGGTACGTCACCCAGCTCGACGAGCTCCGGATATGTGCGACCGAGCTGCTGATCGAGGCCCGGATGAACACCGGGCACTACCGAGAGCTGGTCGCCGAGCTGAAGCGGCTGGTGCACACCTACCCGTTCCACGAGAACTTCCACGCCCAGCTCGTCCGCGCACTGTCGATGAGCGGGCGGCGGCAGGAGGCGATCGCGGCCTACCGCGCGGTCCGCTCGATGCTGCGTGCCGAACTCGGGATCGATCCCTCGCCGTGCCTGGACGACGCCCTGCAGCTCGCGCTCAACGGGCCGCGGCCGGTCGGCACCCCGGCGCTGCGCCAGGAGCGCTGCGGGTGACCCGCCGATGCTTCCGGAGCCCGTTCGTGGGTATACGGCTCCTGACACCGACGACACGGAGGCCGCCCCTTGGCGCACACGACGGAGCACAAACCCGCTGAGCGGCAGCGGGCCACGTCGTCCTGGCGGACCATCGCCTGGACCCTGCTGCTGGACGTGGCGTTGCCGTTCGCCTCCTACCTCGTCCTCCTGCTGTGGTTCGGTGTGCCGGAAGCGGCCGCGCTGGCCGCCGCCGGGGGTGTGGCGTTCCTGCGGGCGGTGGTGATCTGGGTGCGCGAGCGGCAGATCGGCGCGCTGTCGATCCTGCTCGTGGTCCGGTTCTTCCTCGGCGTGCTGGCCGCGCTGCTCACCGGGGACGCCCGGTTCGTGCTGGCGAAGGACTCCCTGGTGACGGCGGTGGTCGGGCTGAGCGTGCTGGCCAGCCTGGCGCTCGCCCGCCCCGCCATCTTCTACATCCGGCGCGGCCTGTCGCCGCGCAAGAACGCCTTCGACCGGCAGTGGCGGCAGGCGGCCGAGTTCCGGCGGCTGAACCGGCGGATGACCTGGGTGTGGGGCCTCGGCCTGCTCGGGGAGTCCACCCTGCGGATCGCCGTCATCTACCTGCTGCCCATCGGCGTCGCGGCCTTCCTGTCGCAGGCGATGGCGGCGCTGGCCATCGTGGTCCTCGTCGCCTGGACGCAGTGGCGGGGCCGGCGCAGCCCGGCCGACCCCGAGCAGTGAGCCTCGAGCCTGGCTCGAGCCGGGTAACAGGAACCTGACACTTGCGCCCGATTTTGCCATAGTGGGGCCATGACTACGGCGATCGAGGTCGACGGTCTCGGCAAGCGGTTCGGCGACACCCGGGCACTCGACGGGACGACGTTCGCCGCGCGCCGGGGGACGGTGCTCGGCGTGCTCGGCCCCAACGGCGCGGGCAAGACGACGGTGGTCCGGATCCTGAGCACGCTCATCCGGCCCGACACGGGCCGGGCCCGGGTGGAGGGGTGCGACGTCGTCGCCGACGCCCACCGCGTCCGCCGGATGATCGGCGTGACGGGCCAGTACGCCGGGGTCGACGAGAAGCTGACCGGGCTCGAGAACCTGGTGCTGATCGGCAAGCTCCTGGGCCTGTCCCGCGCGGCCGCGCGGGAGCGGGGCGGGGTGCTGCTCGACCGGTTCGGGCTGAGCGCGGCCGGCGGCCGGGTCGCGGGCGGCTACTCCGGGGGCATGCGGCGGCGGCTGGACCTCGCGGCCAGCCTGGTCGGCCGGCCCCGGGTGCTGTTCCTCGACGAACCGACCACCGGGCTGGACCCCGCCGCCCGCGGCGATCTCTGGCAGGTGGTCCGCGACCTCGTCGCCGACGGCACCACCGTGCTCCTGACGACCCAGTACATCGAGGAAGCCGACCGGCTCGCCGACGACGTCGTGGTCATCGACCGCGGGGTGGTCGTCGCCGGCGGCACCCCCGCCGAGCTGAAGGGCAGGCTGGGAACGTCGACGCTGGTGGTGCGGCCCAGGGATCCCGGCCACACGGGACGATTGCGGGAGGTGCTCACCGCGTTCGGGCACCCGGTCACCGAGGAGGACGGTGCGCTGGCCACGACGGCGGGCGACGACGACCTGCTGCCCGCGGTGGTCCGGCGGCTCGACGAGCGGGGCATCCCGGTCAGCGAACTCGCGTTGCGGCGCTCGACGCTGGACGAGGTCTTCCTCGCCATCACCCGCGCCGGGCGCGAGGCCGCTGTGGACGTCGTCCGATGACCGCCCTCGCCGAGCCGGCCGAGGTGGCCGGGCCCCGGCGCGTCCCGCCGCTCGCGGCCCTGCGCCAGTCGGGCACCTTCGCCTGGCGCAGCATCCTGCAGATCAAGCACAAACCGGCCGAACTGCTCGATCTTTCGGTGCAGCCGATCATGTTCACGCTGTTGTTCACCTACGTCTTCGGTGGCGCGATCGGCGGAACGCCACGAAATTATCTGCAATTCGCCCTCGGTGGGCTGATCGTGCAGAACGCCCTTTTCTTGTCCATTTACGCCGCCATCGGGCTGTCCACGGATCTCCAAAAAGGACTTTTCGACCGGTTCCGCAGCCTGCCCATCGCCCGCGGCGCCCCGCTCGCCGGCCGCGTGCTGGCCGACGTCGTCCGCCAGCTGTGGTCCCTGGTCGTCCTGCTGCTCGTCGGGGTCGTCCTCGGGTTCCGCCTGACCACCGGGCTGCCGGCGCTGCTCGCCGCCTTCGCGGTGCTCACCATGTTCACCGTCGCCTTCGCCTGGCTGCCGGTGTGGCTCGGCGTCCTGGCGCGCGACCCGGAGAAGGTGCAGGTGTTCGGGTTCGTCGTCGTCCTGCCGCTCACGTTCACCAGCAACGCCCTGGTGCCGACGGCCACGATGCCGGCCTGGCTGCGGTCCTGGGTGGACGTCAACCCGGTCACCCAGGTCAACGACACGCTGCGGGCGCTGCTGTCCGGCGGCCCCGTGGGTGGCCCGCTGGGCGGGGCGGTGCTGTGGTCGGCGCTGCTGGCGGCGGTGTTCGGCACGCTCAGCGTCGTCGCGCTGCGGACCCGCGGCTGAGCAAGCGCTTCCCTCCAGCGAGCCGTCCGAGAAACCTTCAGCCGTCGTCGAGGCGCTCCCGGCAGGCTGGGCCGGGAAAGCGTTGCCTAGCAAAGGAGTTCGCATGACGGACGGGTCCGGGCCGGACGGCCGGGTGTCCACATGAGCGAGCTTGCGACTGAATCATTCAACACTGCGCTTCCTGCTCGGGGCGCACCGAGCGTCGGCGAGGGGTGCGCATGAGCGAGCTTGCGAGTGAATCATTCAACACTGCGCTTCCCGCTCAGGGCGCACCGAGCGTCGGCGAGGTGTGCGCATGAGCGAGCTTGCGAGTGAATCATTCAACACTGCGCTTCCCGCTCAGGGCGCACCGAGCGTCGGCGAGGGGTGCGCATGAGCGAGCTTGCGAGTGAATCATTCAACACTGCGCTTCCCGCTCAGGGCGCACCGAGCGTCAGCGAGGGGTGCGCATGAGCGGACCGTTCACGCTCGCCCGCCCGCCGGAAACCCTGGTCTCCGGCGACCGCGGCATGCCCGCCGCGGTGGCCGGTTCGGCACTGGCGGCCGCGCCCGGCGGGGCCGGGCCGGTGCGCCGCTGGCTCGCCGAACGCGACCGGCTCTCGGCGATGACGGTGACCCGGGCGGACCTCGCCGGCCTGCGCGGCTGGCACGACGATCGCGTGCTCCGGCACCACACCGGCCGGTTCTTCACCGTGGAGGGCCTCGACGTGCGGGTGGAGGGCGCCGCGGTCACCCACTGGCGGCAGCCGATCATCTGTCAGTTCGAGGTCGGGGTGCTCGGCATCCTCGTCGCCCGGATCGACGGCGTGCTGCGGTTCCTCATGCAGGCCAAGATCGAGCCGGGCAACGCGCGCGGCCACCAGCTCTCGCCCACCGTGCAGGCGACGCGCAGCAACTACACCCGCGCCCACGGCGGCCGGTCCGTGCCCTACCTGCGTCACTTCGCCGACGCCCCGCCCGCCCGGGTCGTCGTCGACGTGCTGCAGTCGGAACAGGGCTCGTGGTTCCTGCGCAAGCGCAACCGCAACATGGTCGTCGAGGTCGACCCGGACATCGAGGTGCTGGACGGCTTCCGCTGGTGCACCCTCGCCGAGATCCACGCCGCGCTGGCGGTCGAGGACCTGGTCAACATGGACGCCCGGACCGTGCTGTCCTGCCTGCCGCTGCACGGCCCGGGGTGCGCGGACCGGCTGGACGTCACGGCGGCCGGGTTCACCGGTGCCCTGGTCCGGTCGATGGCCGGGACGCACGGCGGCGTCCACCACCTGGAGGAGGTCCTCGGCGCGGTCACCGCCGCCCGCGCCGAAACCGCGGTGACCGCCCGGCGGGTGCCGCTGGCCGAGGTGTCCGGCTGGCACCGCCGCGACGGCGCGATCGTGCACGAGAGCGGCGCCTTCTTCGAGGTGCTGGGCGTCGACGTCAAGGCCGAGGGCCGGGAGGTCGCCGAGTGGTCGCAGCCGATGTTCGCCGCGCGCGGCACCGGGCTGGTGTGCTTCCTGGCGAAGGACTTCGACGGCGTGCTGCACGTCCTGGTGCAACTGCGCCGCGAACCGGGCTTCCTCGACTCCGTGGAGCTCGCCCCGACCGTGCAGTGCACGCCGCGGACGTACACCCGGAACCCGCCGTCGGCCCGGCCGCCGTTCCTCGACGTCGTGCTGGCCGCCGAGCCGGCCGCGTTCCGCTTCGACACGGTGATGTCCGAAGAGGGCGGCCGGTTCCACCACACCCGGACCCGCTACGCGGTGCTCGAGGCCCCGGACGCCACCGAACGCCCCGGCTTCCGCTGGATGACCGTCGACCAGCTCGCCGGCCTGCTGCGGCACAGCCACTACGTCGACGTCCAGGCCCGCAGCCTGGTGCCCTGCCTGCAGGCGCTGGCCTGCGGCCCCGCCGCGCGAGG
This sequence comes from Amycolatopsis sp. NPDC005003, assembly GCF_053600695.1. NCBI lineage: Bacteria > Bacillati > Actinomycetota > Actinomycetes > Pseudonocardiales > Pseudonocardiaceae > Amycolatopsis > Amycolatopsis sp. NPDC005003. The sequence goes on from NZ_JBSGAI010000038.1 coordinate 61,150, forward strand.
AGCGTCATGACCGACGAGAGGGAGGAATCCGTGCACCGACGCGTCGCCATCACCGGACTGGGCGTGGTCGCACCCGGGGGGACCGGCGCCGCGGCGTTCTGGGACCTGATCACCGCGGGCCGCACCGCCACCCGGACCATCAGCTTCTTCGACCCCGCGCCGTTCCGGTCGCGGGTGGCCGCCGAATGCGACTTCGACCCGCTTGCGCACGGGTTCACCCCCGAGGAGGCGGACCGGCTCGACCGGAGCACCCAGCTCGCCCTGGTTGCGGCGCGCGAAGCCCTCGCCGACTCGGGCACCGCGCCGGGGGAGGACGCGCACCGCTGGGGCGTCACCGTCGGCAGCGCCGTCGGCTGCACCATGGGCCTCGACCGCGAGTACGCCGTCGTCAGCGACCGGGGCCGGCACTGGGAGGTCGACGGCGCCCGCGCGGTCGGCCACCTCTTCGACTACTTCGTCCCGAGTTCGATCTCGGCGGAGGTCGCGCGCCGGTTCGGCGTGGGCGGCCCGGTCGCGATGGTTTCGGCCGGGTGCACGTCCGGGCTGGACTCGGTCGGGTACGCGGCGGCGCTGGTCGCCGAAGGCTCGGCCGAGGTGATGCTCGCCGGCGCCACCGACGCCCCGATCTCGCCGATCACCGTGGCCTGCTTCGACGCGATCAAGGCCACCACCGCCCGCAACGACGACCCGGCGACCGCGTCCCGCCCGTTCGACCGCACCCGCGACGGGTTCGTGCTCGGCGAAGGCGCCGCGATGTTCGTGCTCGAGGAACTGGACGCGGCGCGGCGGCGGGGCGCCCGGATCTACGCCGAGATCGGCGGCTATGCCGCGCGCTGCAACGCCTTCCACATGACCGGCCTGCGCCCGGACGGCCGCGAGATGGCGGCGGCGATCGACGCCGCGCTCGGCGAGGCGAAGCTCGCGCCCGAAGACGTCGGCTACGTCAACGCGCACGGCTCGGGCACCCGGCAGAACGACGTGCACGAAACGGCGGCGGTCAAGAGGAGCCTCGGCGAGCACGCCCGCCGGACGCCGATGAGCTCGATCAAGTCGATGATCGGGCACTCGCTCGGCGCCATCGGCGCGATCGAGCTGGCCGCCTCCGCGCTCGCCATCGACCGCGGGGTCGTCCCGCCGACGGCGAACCTGCGTGAAGCCGATCCCGCGTGCGACCTCGACTACGTGCCGGTCACCGCGCGGGAGGCCCGGGTCGACGTCGTCCTCAGCGTCGGCAGCGGGTTCGGGGGCTTCCAGAGCGCGGTCGTGCTCGCCAGGCCGGAACGGCTGGGCCGGTGAGCGCGGCGATCGTCACCGGCCTGGGCGTGCTCGCCCCGAACGGCGCCGGCACCGAGGAGTACTGGAAGGCGACGCTGGCCGGCTGCACCGGGATCGGGCCGGTGACCCGGTTCGACGCCTCGGGCTACGCCGGCGGGCTGGCCGGCGAGATCGGGTTCGACCCCGGCGAACTGCTGCCGCGCCGGCTGCTGCCGCAGACCGACCGGATGACGCGCCTGGCGCTGGTCGCCGCGGACCGGGCGCTGGCCGACGCCGGGATCGCCCCGGCCGACCGGCCGGAGTACGCGATGAGCGTCGCCACGGCCAGCTCGTCCGGCGGCTTCGAGTTCGGCCAGCGGGAACTGCAGCGGCTGTGGGCCGACGGGCCCGAGCACGTCAGCGCCTACCAGTCGTTCGCGTGGTTCTACGCGGTCAACACCGGGCAGATCTCGATCCGCCACGGCATGCGCGGCGCGAGCGGCGTGGTGGTCACCGAGCAGGCGGGCGGCCTCGACGTGCTCGGCCAGTCGCGGCGGCTGCTGCGCCGGGGGAGCGAGCTCGTCGTGACGGGTGCGGTCGACGCGTCGCTCTGCCCGTGGGGCTGGGTCGCGCAGCTGGCCAGTGGCCGGATCAGCACCGAAACCCGGCCGGAGCACGCGTACCTGCCGTTTTCCGCGAACGCGAGCGGCTTCGTGCCCGGCGAGGGCGGGGCGCTGCTGGTCGTCGAGGACGAAGCCGTCGCCCGGGACCGCGGTGCGCCGGGTTACGGCCGGATCGCCGGCTACTGCGCCACCTTCGACCTCCCCGGGCGGCCCGGCCTGGACCGGGCGATCCGCGGCGCCCTCGCCGACGCCGGTGTCACCCCCGCGGAGATCGGGGTGGTCTACGCCGACGCGGCCGGCGTGCCCGAGCTCGACGCGCAGGAAGCCGCGGCCCTGGGCGCGGTGTTCGGGCGGCACGCCGTCCCGGTCACCGCGCCCAAGACGATGACCGGGCGGCTCTCCTCCGGCGGCGGGGCGCTCGACGTCGCGACCGCGCTGCTGGGGCTGCGCGACGACGTGATCCCGCCGACGGTGAACGTCTCCGCGCCCGATCCCGCCTACGGCCTCGACCTCGTCGTGGGCGAGCCGCGCCCGGCCGTCGTCCCCGCCGCGCTCGTCCTCGCCCGCGGGCAGGGCGGGTACAACTCGGCGGTCGTCGTCACCCCCGTCCGATCGTCCGAAGAGGAGCCACCATGCTGACCGGAAGCGAACTGCGGGACCTGATCGTCGAAGCGGGCGGCGACGCCGACGGCGCGGCGGACCCCGACGAGTTCCTGGAAACGGGGTTCGACGACCTCGGCTACGACTCGCTGGCGCTGCTGCAGGCCGAAGCCCTGCTGCGCGCGCGGTACGGCGTCGTGCTGCCCGAGGGGACGACCGCCGGGCTCGGCTGTCCCCGCGATCTGCTGGCGGAGGTCAACGCCCGGCTCGTGCTCGGCTGAACTTTTTCCCGCGTTCTCAGGATCCTGCCAGCCGGAGGTGGCTAGCTTGGCGTGGCCGGGAACGGAACCGCCGTTCTCCCCGAGCGGGGTGAGGTTCGCGCCATCGACGTCCAGGAACGGGAAGCCGTCCGCCGCGGATCGCGGGCCGCCGCCGCGGGGGAGGCGCTGACCGGGTGGCTGACCCGGCCGCTCGCGTCGTTCCACCTCGTGCTGGCGCTGACCGGGATCCTCGCGCTCGTCGGCGTGGTGATGGTGCTGAGCGCGTCGTCGGTCTCGTCCTACGACCCGCGCACCGGCGGCGGCCAGTACGACCTGTTCGCCAAGCACGTCACCTACCTGGGCCTCGGGGCCGGGGTGTTCTGGCTCGGCCTTCGCCTGCCGCTCGAGCGGATCCGGGCGATGGCGGGCAAGGCGATGGCCGCGGCGCTCGGCATGCTGGTCCTCGTGCTCACCCCGCTGGGCTCGGCCGGCGGCGGGGCCCAGCGCTGGTTCGTCGTGGCCGGCCAGTCGGTCCAGCCGATCGAGTTCGCGAAGCTCGCCCTGGTGCTCTGGGGCGCGCACGTCCTGGTGGCCAAGGAACGCCTCCTGCACCGCCGGCGGCACCTGCTGGTGCCGGTGGTCCCGGTGACGCTGCTGATGTTCGCGCTGGTGATGGCCCAGCCGAACCTCAGCGGCACGATCACCCTCGGCGTGGTCATGCTGGGCCTGCTGTGGTTCGCGGGCATCCCCGGGCGGCTGTTCGCGGCCCTGGTGTCCGGGGCGGCCGCCGGTTTCGCGGTGCTGGCGCTGAGCGCGGACTACCGGCTGACCCGGGTCCTGTCGTTCCTGTCGGACGCGGACGGCTCGTACCAGACGACCCAGGCGCTCTACGCCCTCGCCGACGGCGGGGTGTTCGGCCGGGGGCTCGGCCGGGGCAGCGCGAACTGGGGGTACCTGCCCGGCGTGGAGAACGACTTCATCTTCGCGCTCGTCGGGGAGGAGCTGGGCTTCGTGGGCTGCATCGCGGTGATCGCGCTGTACGCGGGCGTCGCGATCGTGGGGACGCGGATCGCGCGGCGGGTCCGTGATCCGTGGGCGCGGCTGGTGGCGGGCACGCTCACGCTGCTGGTGGTCGCGCAGGCCGCGATCAACATCGGGTACGTGGTCGGCCTGCTGCCGGTGACGGGGGTGACGCTGCCGCTGATCTCCTACGGCGGGTCGTCGCTGCTGGTCACCTTGGGCATGTTCGGGATACTCGCCAACTGTGCCCGCACCGAACCGGCGGCGGTGACGGCGCTCAGTCCTTGACCGCCCCCGCCGCCAGCCCGGTGCGCCAGAACCGCTGCAGCGCCAGGAAAGCCAGGATCAACGGGATGATCGACAGCAGCGACCCGGTGACCACGATCGCCTTCAGGTCCGGGTCCCGGGTGATCTGGGTGTTCAACGTGTACAGCCCGAGCGTCACCGGGTACAGCCGGTCGCTGGTCAGCATTACCAGGGGGAGCAGGAAGTTGTTCCAGATCGCGACGAACTGGAACAGGAAGATGGTGATCAGCGCCGGGGCCATCAGGCGCAGGCTGACGGTGTAGAACATGCGCACGTCGCCCGCGCCGTCGATGCGCCCGGCCTCCAGGAGCTCGTCCGGGACCGACGCCGCCGCGTAGACGCGGGCGAGGTAGACGCCGAACGGGCTGATCGTGCTCGGCAGCAGCACCGACCACACCGTGTTCGTCATCCCGGCTCCCGCCAGCATCAGGAACAGCGGCACCGCGAGCGCGGTCGGCGGGACCAGCACCCCGGCGAGGATCGTGGAGAACGTCAGCGAACGCCCGCGGAAGGTGAACTTGGCGAGCGCGTAGCCCGCCATCGCCGACAGCAGCGTGGCTGCCGCCGCGCCCACCACCGAGTACACCGCGCTGTTGGCCAGCCACCGCAGGTAGAGGCCGTCGCCGAAGGTCACCGTGTCGTGCAGGTTGGTGCCGAGGTGGTTGCCGGAGAACCAGAGGCCGAACGTCGTCGACAGGTCGGACGCGGACTTCGTGGCGGAGATCGCCAGCCAGGCCACCGGCAGCAGGAAGTACACCGCGGCGACGAACATCGCCGTGGTCACGACGGCGGAAGAACGGCTGGTCACAGGGCGGCCCTCGCACGGGTGATCCGGAAGAACAGCCACGACAGGACCGCGATGAGCAGCGTGACGAGCACGCTCATCGCGGCGCCGAGGCCGTAGTTCTGGGCGGAAATCTGGGCGTAGGCGGCCATCGACGGCGTGTAGGACGACGAGACCGCGCTCGACACGCCCGCCATCACCTGCGGTTCGGTGAACAGCTGGAACGTGCCGATGATGGAGAACACCCCGGTCAGCACCAGCGACGGCGCGATGACCGGCACCTTGATCCGCCACGCGATCGTCCAGCCGGACGCGCCGTCGAGCCGGGCCGCTTCGTAGAGCTGAGGCGGGATCGCCTGCAGCGACGAGTAGAGGATCAGCATGTTGTACCCGGTGAAGGTCCAGGTGACGATGTTCGCGATCGAGTACAGGATCACGTTGCCCGACAACAGGTCCGGGTGGATCCCCAGCGGGTCGAGCAGCTGGTTGACCGGTGAGAGGTTGGGGGCGTAGAAGAAGCCCCACATCACCGCCGCGATCACGCCGGGCACCGCGTACGGCAGGAAGAACGCGAGCCGGAAGAACCGCCGCAGCCGCACCACCGCCGAGTCCAGGGCCAGCGCCAGCAGCAGCGCGAGGCCGAGCATCACCGGGATCTGGATCACCCCGAACAGCAGCACCCGCCCGACCGAGCCGGTGAACCCGGCGTCGCCGAGGGCCGCGGTGTAGTTGCCCAGGCCGGCGAACACCTCGACGGGGCGGCCGTAGGTGGAGGCCCGGGTGACGGCGGTGAAGCTCTTCACCACGGCCACGACGATCGGGGCCACGTAGAACACCGCGAACCCGAGCAGGAACGGGGCGAGCAGCAGCCACGCGGCGCGGGCGTTGCCGTTCGCCCGCCGCCGGCGCGCCACCCGGGGGCGGGCGGGCGCGCCGGCGACGGTCTGGGACGCTGCGACAACCATCGTCGTCCTTACTTCGCCACGGGAATGGACTGGCGTTGCAGGTCGGTGATCGTCGCGGCGCCGGCCTCGGTGAGGGCCTTGCCGAGCGTGCCGTTGCCGGCGAGCGCGGCGCCGAACCCGTCGCGGACGTGGGCGTAGGTCTGCTCCATCGACGGCCCCCAGGTGAAGTCCTGGCTGACGCCCTTGCCCGCCTCGCGGAACACCGCGTCGACGTCCTGGCCGCCGAAGAACTGCGTGTTCTCCGGCGACGCCTTCGCTGACTCCTGGGCGGAGACGGTCGCCGGGTAGATGCCGCCCTGGGCGGTCAGGATGGCCAGCGCCTGCGGGTCGCTGTTGAGCCACAGGGCGAACTGCGCCGCTTCGGCGGGGTGCTTCGTCCCGGCGAACACCGCGGTGGTCGAGCCACCCCAGTTGCCGGAGCGCTGCTCGCCCTTGGTCCACTGCGGCAGCGGCGCCACGGCCCACTTCCCGGCGGTCGAGGGCGCGGCCTTCGCGATCGTGCCGACGCCCCAGACGGCCCCGGTCCAGGTGGCGATCTGCCCGGAGTCGAGCGCCTTGTTCCACGATTCGGAGAAGCCCTGGTAGTTCGAGACCAGGCCCTGCGAAAGCAGGTTCTGCCAGTAGTCGGCGACCTTGGTGGACGCGGGATCGGTCAGGTTCACCTTCCACTGCTGCCCGTCCTGGGTGAACCAGTGCCCGCCCGCCTGCCAGACCAGGCCGGCGAACCAGTTGACGTCCTTCTGCGGGAAGTGCGTGATCGTGAGGTTCGGGTCGGCGGCGTGCAGCGTCTTGGCAGCCTGGGCGTACTCGTCCCAGGTGGTCGGCACCGGCACCTGGTACTTCTCGAACAGGTCCTTGCGGTAGAACAGGCCCATCGGCCCGGTGTCCTGCGGGATGGCGAAGACGCCGTCGCCGCCGACGGAGGCCTGCGCCCACGTCCAGTCCACGAACTTCGGCTTGGCGTCCGCGACGCCGGGGCAGGCCGAGATGTCCCGCAGGCCCTGCTGGACGCGGAAACCGGGGAGGGAGTCGAACTCGACCTGCCCGAGGTCCGGCGCCTGGTTCGCCTTGAGCGCGGTGAACATCTTGTTGTAGGTGCCCTGGTTGCCCTGGGGCGTCTGCTCGACGGTGACGTGGATGTCGGGGTGCCCCTGGTTCCACAGGGCGACGGCCTGGTCGATGCCGGGCAGCCAGGACCAGAACGAAAGCTCGACCTTGCCCCCGGCGGGTGCGCAGCCGGCCGCGGCGGCGGGCGCGGCGGAGTCGGCGCTGCCGCAGCCCGCCAGCACGAGCGAGGCGGCGGCCAGTGCGGCACCCAGCCGGCGGAGCCGTTTCGTCGGGGCAGAGGTACGCGTCATTGCGTTCGGTCCTTTCGCGGGGCGGCGTCGGCTCGGGGCCGAGGAGTGCTCGGGAACGTTCCCGGGAATGTTCCCGGCCGCTGTTCCCGGGGAGTATGCGCACCTCGGTGCGACCCCGTCAAGGGCGGCTTTCGCCGGATTCGATTCAGGCCGTCGCGCGGGTGATCAGCGAAACCGGCAGCGAGATCCGGTCGGCGGTGTCCGCCAGCAGGGCGCGGACCAGGGTCCGGCCGTGGTCGTACTTGTCGATCCGGACGGTGCTGAGCGGCGGGTTCAGGTACGCCGACATCTCCAGGTCGTCGAAGCCGACGACCGCGCAGTCCCGCGGCACGACGCCGCCGCCCGCGAGCACCGCCTGGACCGCCCCGATGCCCATCAGGTCGTTGAACGCGAAGATCCCGTTCACCTCGGGCCACGCCGAAAGCAGCTGCCGGGCCGCTTCCGTGCCGCCCGGGATGGTCGGCGGGCCTTGGACGATCCGTGCCGAGACGTCGCCGAAGCCCAGCTCCGCGCACGCCGTGACGAAGGCCAGCCGCCGCTCGTCGACCGCGACGCCGACCGAGCTGTCCAGCATGCCGAGGCACGCGTCCGGCCGGTGGGCGAGCAGCTCCACGGCCGCCGCGGTGCCGGTGGCGAAGTCGTTGCTCACCGATGCCGCCACCTCCGTCGGCAGCTCCCGGTCGGCGACCACCAGCGGGACCGAGCGGGCGTAGTCGGCGAGGACGTCGTCGGGCATGCCGTAGAAGAAGCCGACGACTCCGCGCGCGGAGCGGGCCAGCGCGTCCTCCATCGCGTCGCGTTCCCGGCCCGGGTCGGCGTCGGTGTTGTACAGCACGACGCTGCACCCGGCCGCCTCCGCCGCGTCGTACACCCCGCGCGCCACCGCCGGGTAGAACGGGTTCGCGATGTCGGAGACGATCAGCGCGATGACGTCCGACCGCTGGGTGCGCATGCCCTTCGCCAGCGCGCTCGGCCGGTAGCCGAGGCGGGACGCGGCCGCCAGCACGCGCTCGCGGGTGTCCGGGGCGATCTCCGGCAGGTCGCGCAGGGCGCGCGACACCGTCTGCCGCCCGACGCCGGCCTCCCGGGCCACGTCCTCGATGGTCACGCGCTTGACGCGCGGCAGCCGCCCGTGTTCCGTCACGCCGTCACCTCCCTCCGCGTAAGACGCCGAGCCTAAGGGGTCAGGGCGCGGCGCCACTGGCCGGTGACGCTCCGGCGCAGCGCCCCGGTGTCGACGCTGTCCGGATCGAGCAGCCGCTGCAGCGCGATCCCGCGCAGCTGCCCGACCACGGCGGTCGCGACTTCGCCCGCGCCGGCGTCCGCCGCGATGCTGCCGTCCGCGATGCCGGCCTCGACGTCTTCCCGCAGGTCGGCGCGGAAGGCGGCGTCCCGCTCGCGGAAGATCGGGGCCAGCTCCGGCTGGGTGGCGGCTTCGGCCCACAGCAGCAGGAAGGCCTGGTTGAACACGCCGATCCGGCCGAGCTCGCCGAGGTAGCCGTCGACCAGCCGCAGCAGGCGGTCGAGGCCGGGCGGGAGGTCCTCGAGACCCGGGACGAAGCCGGCCTGGGTGGCCCGCGCCAGCCGTTCGACCAGCGCCTGCTTGCCGCCGAAGTGGTGGGTGACGATGCCGCGGCTGTACCCGGCGCGTTCGCCGACGCGGGCGAGCGTCAGCGAACGCACGCCCTGCTCGACGACGAGTTCGGCGGCGGCGGTCAGCAACGCGGCTTCGGCCTGGTCGCGGCGTTCCTGCTGGGTTCGGCGCATGCCCGGAGTCTAGCAAAGCAACTTGCGTGTCGACCAACAAGTATGTGTAGGGTGGCGGCGACGACCCCAGGAGGTCCTGATGATCGAAATCGAAGACCACGCCCTCGACGCCCTGCTCGCCGACGACCCGGGCGGCCCGGTGGTGATGCTCAACCTGTTGCGGTTCCGCCCGGACGGCGGCCGGGAGAGCTACCAGCGCTACGCCGAAGCTCTCCGTGCCGAACTCAACCCGCGCTACGGCCTGCAGGTGGTGTACCTCGGCGAGGGCGGCCCGGCGCTCGTCGCCGAGGACGGCCAGGCATGGGACATGGTCGCGCTGGTCCGCTATCCGGACCGGCAGGCGTTCGCGGCCATGGTCCGCGACCCCGAGTACCAGGCGATCACCCACCTGCGCACCGAGGCGCTGCTGGAATCGGTGCTGCAGCCGACCACGCCGGCGGTGGCCTGATGCCCGCGGTGTTCGTCCACGGCAACCCCGAGACGGCGGCGGTCTGGGACCTGCTGCTGGCGGAGCTCGAGCGCCCGGACGTGGTTCGCCTGTCCCCGCCCGGTTTCGGCGCGCCCCTGCCGGCCGGGTTCGAGGCCACCCCGGCCGGCTACCGGGACTGGCTGGCCGGCGAACTGGCGGCCTTCGGCGAGCCGGTGGACCTGGTGGGCCACGACTTCGGGGGCACTCACGTCGTCAACGTCGTGCTGAGCCACCCGCACCTGGTCCGCAGCTGGGTCAGTGACACCCTCGGGAGCTTCGACCCGGACTACGAGTGGCACGAACTCGCCCGTCGCTGGCAGACCCCGGGCGTCGGCGAGGCCGACGTCGCGGCGCGGTTCGGTGCCGCGCCCGAAGAACGCGCCGCGGTGCTGGTGGAACGCGGGATGGCCCGCGCGGTCGCGGCCCGGGTCGCGTTGGGGCAGAACGAGGCGATGGGCCGCGCGGTGCTCACTCTGTACCGGGCCGCCGCGGACGGTGCGCCCGGCCTCGGCTGGCCGCTGGAACGCGCGGCGGCCCGGCCGGGGCTCGCCATCCTGGCGACGGCCGACCACGTCGTCGGCACCGAGGAGCAGCGCCGCCGGGCCGCCGCCCGCGCCGGGGCCCGGGTCGCCGTCCTCGACGGCCTGGGTCACTGGTGGATGACCCACGAACCGGCCCGCGGCGCCGCGGCGCTGACCGGCTTCTGGGCGAGCGTCGGCTGAGGTTCAGCGGGCGGTGCAGGCCAGCCCGCCCAGCGGCTGGGACGTGCCGGTCACGACGGCGCCCCAGGTCGTCGACGCGCCGGCGGCCAGTGTCCCGTTGTAGTTCTGGTTGGCCGCCCGCACCTGCTGGCCGGACTGGGTGGCCGCGGCGTTCCACGAGTTGGTCAGCTGCTGGCCGCCCGAGAAGGAGAACGCCGTGGTCCAGCCGGTGAGGGCGGCCGTGCCGGTGTTCTTCACGGTGAACTCCAGCTGGTACCCGCCGTTCCACGACGACGTGACCGCCGAGGTCACCGCGCACGACGCCCCGGCCGGGGTGGTGGTCGTCGTGGTCGTGGTGGTGGGGCTGGTCGGAGTCGTCGTCGGGGTGCTGGTCCCGGTCGTGTAGCTGATGCCGGTGTAGGCCGCCGCGCACCCGGAAAGGCACTGGTCCGGCAGGGAGAAGCGATAGACGCGGCCGTCGTTGACGAGTGCGTCGCTCGCGTCGCGCACCCGGATCGCGTAGGAGGTGCCCGCCGTGGCGGTCGGGCCGATGAGGAAGGCCTGCCCGAGATCGCTGTCCGGTTGCGCCTGCTGCCAGCTGCCGTCCGCGCCCTGGAACTCCACGCCGTGGACGCCGTTGGGCAGGTGCGACACGGCGACGGCCGTCCAATACCGCTGCGAGCCCTGGAGGAAGCCGAGTTTCAGGTCGCCGGTGTAGTTGGGCGCGGGCACGTAGGACCAGGAGACCCGCCGGTTGTTCCAGTGCCCGGGGTTCATGTCGCCGACCGGGACGCCGTTCTTCACGAACCGGTTCAGCGAGGCGGTCGAGAGGTCGAGGTGGCCGGGATCGTCGCGGCACCAGGCGTTCGAGTCGCCGCAGCTGTCGGCCACGACCATGGTCAGCTGGGCACCGGCGTAGCCGTCGGTCACCCAGGACCCGTTGCGGCAGAACGGTTGTCCCGGCGCGCCGTCGTTGACGCCGGTGCAGTACTCGCCGATGGTGACCTGCACGAACCGCCCGCAGTTGCGGCCGTTGTCCCACAGGCCGATCTTCGCGGCCTGCGAAGGCGGGATCGGCCGCGGGTAGAAGCTGTAGTCACCGGGGGTGTTGTACACGTTGAGAGCGACGAAGTCCGGCGCGTCGAGCACGTCCTGCGGCAGGCCGCAGCCGCCGTAGGGCGCACCCAACGCGTCGAAGTGGGTCGCGTTGCCGGTGATGGGTGCGGCCGGTGCGGCTCCCGACTTCCAGGGCCACAGCACGGAAACACCCACGACGAGCACGGCGATCACGGCGAGCACACCCGGGCGCGCGGCCATCCGGCGGGAGGCGGATCCCATCGGCTCTCCTTCCGCGGTTGAAGTACCGCGGCAGGCGGGAAGCGGCCCCGGCGGCGTCGTCTGGAAGCGCTCCCAGAGTCCACCGTGCACCGGTCGTTTGTCAATCGCCTCCTCACGCCGGGTCGCGGGCCACGACGGTCAGCCGCTCGAGGGCCAGCTGTCCCGAGGTCAGCCGGAGGCCGATCGCGGGGGACCAGCCCGGGGCGATCGCCGCACCGCCCGGGATCGTCCGCAGCAGCTGCCACCGGCCCTGGTGGCCGAGCCAGCTGGTGAGCCCGCCGCGGTGGTCGGCCACGACCGCGAACCGGTCGCCCGGCGACCACTTGACGGCGGCGCAGCACCCGCCGGTCACGTCGTCGCCGTAGTCGCGCCCACCGGCCCGCACGTCCGCGCCGGACGTGCCGAAGTGGTGGTTGTACCAGGCCAGGGCCAGCTCGTCCGGCCCGGCGGCGCGGCCGAGGAGCACGCTGTCCTCCGGTGCGCTCCCGGCGAAGGCGCGGGGTTCGAGGACCACCGCGAAGTCGCCGGCCGGGGCGGCCACCGGTGCCACGAGCACGGCGGCCGACTGCCGGGTCGCGGACGCGACCAGGGCGCCGCCCGCCTGGCTCAGCGCGGGCACCGGCTCCCCGAACCGCGCGCCGACCCGGTAGTCGTTCAGCCGGTCGCCGGTGAAGTCGTCGTCCCACACCGGCGTGGCGAAATCGGCCGGGTCGAACACGACCTCCGCCCGCAGGAGGTCGGCGGTGCCGCGCACCGGGACGCCGTGGTCGAGCGTGGTGACCAGCAGCCGCACCGGCGCCCGGGTGCCGACCGGCGTGTCCGCGGGTGCCGTCACCCGCCACCGCAGCGGGACGGCCCGGCCGGGCGTGAGCCGGAGGTCGCCGGCCGGGCCGACCGGCTGCGCCGTCCAGCCGCGGGGCAGGGTGAGCGCGGGCCGGACGGTCAGCGCCTGTGCGCTGCGGACCGAGCCGGCGATTTCGGCGGTCTGCCCGGGGCGCAGCCGCACCGGATCGTCCTGGAGCCGGACACTCAGCCGGTCGTCTTCGGCGCGCCACGCCTGCACCGCGGTGATGCCGGTCGCGCCACCGTCCACTCTGGACGGCCGGACGCGGAGGCCGTCGGTGCGGACCGCCGGCTGGACGACGACCCGGTTCGGCCTGCCGCGCACCGGCGTGGCCGGATCCCGTTGCTGGCTCGGGAGATCGGCCCACGCCCCGTCGGCGGTGCGGTACTGGAGCGCGAAGGCGTCCGGCGTGCGGACGCCGCCACCGTCGTCGTAGAAGGAGATCCGGACGTCGGAGACGTCGGTGGCCGCGCCGAGGTCGACGGCCAGCCAGTCGTCGCGGTTCGGGCTGCCGTAGCTCGTCCAGCGCGTCGACGGGACGTCGAGGTCGAAGTCCTGGCCGTCGATCGCGTTGGCCGGGCTGTCCGCGGGCCAGGTGTAGGACGCCGACGCCGCCGGGTAGCCGGTGCGGTCGATGTTCGCCAGGTCGTCGACGACCTGTCCGGCCGCGGTCGCCCGGCCCGGGCGCACCGGCACGTCGACCGCCGTCAGCCCGGCCTGCCGGTGCACGAGCTTGCCGTCCAGCCAGACGCTCAGCCCGGCGCCCTGCCGGTAGACGTGGCCGTCGCGGTCCCAGGCCACGGTCAGGTTGCGCCCGTGGTAGGGCACGTTCTCCACGGCGAAGTGGTCCCAAGTGGACGGAACGAGCGGCGCGAGCCGCACGCGGTCACCCTGCTGGGGCCGGATGCCGAGCAGCCCGGACAGCACCAGGTCGTCGAACGTCGAGTGGTTGTAGTCCTCGCTGTGCCCGCGGGAGTCGTAGAGCCAGCGGTCTTCGTCGGGCTGGTGCGCTTCGGCGACGTACGGCACGCCGTTCTTGCGCTGGGTGAGGGCGTACCCGCGCAGCAGGGCGTAATAGTCCTGAGTGGACACATACGGCTGCGGGGGATAGTCGGTGAGCAGGTTCGCCAGCGCGGTGAGGGTCTGGCTGGTGGCGTAGGGCCAGCTCGGCCCGGACCAGCGGCAGCACCCGACGGTGGCGTCGTGCATGAACCACGGGCTCCGCCGCTCGACCGTGGTGGGCCCGAACGGGGCCGCGAACCCCGCCGGATCGGTCAGCTGCGCCCACGCGGCGGCGGCGCCGGCCGGGGCCATGTGAAAGTACCAGGGCACGAAGCCCATCTCCTCCCGATCGGCGATCTTGGCGCGCCCCGGGTTGCCGTCTCGCATGACGTGCTTGTAGAAGGCGTCGCCGCTGTCCCACAGGACGCGGTCCTGGTTCGCCTGCAGGGCACGGGCGTCGCGGTCGTAGCGGTCGGCGAGCTGCCGGTCGCCGGGTGCGCCGCGGCGGCGCAGCAGGTTCGCGATGGCCTGCGCGTCGCCGAACTGGTAGGCGTTGAGCGTCGGGCGGAACCCGGCGCCGCCGTGGTAGGGGTCCGGGCTCTGGTAGGAGCTCGCGGTGTACTCCATGGCGTCCCAGACCGGGACCTGCCAGTAGAGGCCGAGCTGCGGATCGAACTGCGGCGCCCAGGCGGCCCACTGCCGCTGCAGCTCGGGGAGCCGGTCGACGGCGAAGTCCCACCGGCCGTCGACGGAGGCCCGCGCGAGCACGGCGTCGGCGGCCCAGAAGGAGTATTCGTGGGCCCAGTCGGTGGTGTTCTCGTTGAGGCCGTCGGTCGCCGGCTTCGGCCCCGCGCCGCTGCCGCGCAGCCAGTAGTCGACGTAGTCGTCGAGGTAGCGGGGGTCGCGCAGCCACCGGCCTTCGTAGAGGTGGTGCCCGGCGGCGGCGTCGATCCCGCCGCCGGGGGCGGAGTAGCCGACCGGGCCGAGGAACTCGGAGACGATCCAGCCGTCCTCGGGCCCGGTGTACTTGAGGGCCTCCTTGAAGGTGCGCCACCGGTAGTAGTAGGTGTCCTCGATCGCCTTGTCGGGCAGGTCGACGAACGGGATGTTGGCCTCGTACCAGCCGGGGTCGCCCAGGCCGGCGAGCTTCGCCGGGTGGTCGAGCAGGTGCGTCCCGGAGCCGACGGCGGGGTACACCGGCGGCGGACCGGCCTGCGCGGCCACCGCGGGGACCACGGCGGCAGACAGGGTGACGAGCGTGGTGGTCAGGACCGTGCACAGACGACGAAGCGAGCGCATACCGACGCTCCTCGTGCTCCTCGGGGACCGGGCAGCAAGACGGTAGCCGGTGGGATACAACGTTGTAAATACGCATTTACAACGTTGTATCCCACCGGTCGCCCCGGTGGGCGGCCGACAGGCGGCCGCCCACTCGCTCACCCGCTCGGCGTGCTCAGGGCCGCCAGGCCGGGTCGCGGCCCAGGAATCCCATCAGCCGGTCCTGTGCCGAAGCGTCCTCGGCGACCGGCACCGCCGGGCCGAACTGGCCGCTGTCGCGCAGCACCCGTTCCATCGGCCGCATCGCCGTCAACGCCTCCGCGCAGCGCTCCTCGCCGAGGTCGGGTTCGCGGCCGAGGGCCTTGGCGAGATCCCAGGAGTGCAGCCAGATGTCGCCCGTGTAGAACTGGTCGATCGCCTCGTCCACCGGCCGGTCGCCGGTGTGCGGGTTGCTGAGCACCCGCCCGCCCGCGTCGTCGACGATGGCCTGGATGTCGGCGACGTGCTGCTTCCAGGCACCGGCCGGGTCGGCGTCGACGGCCAGCGCCGGGAGCTCGATCCCGGCGCCGCGGAGGAAGCCGCGCGGCCACTCGACCAGGTGCCGCACGACGTCGAGCGCCGTCCACCCCGCCACCGGCGCGGGCCGCGCCCAGTCGCCGGGGGCGGCCGACTCGACCAGTTCGGTGAAGCGGGCGGCTTCGGCCGCGTGCTGCCGCGCGGGGCCGGTGGGGTTCGAGGTCATCTCAGGCTTCCTTCGCGAGCAGTGCGTCGAGCTTGGCGTAGCCCTCGTTGACCCCGACGTCCATGCCGCTGGCCAGCATGCCGTCGCGGGTGGCGAAGTCGGGCACCACGCTCAGCACCCGCAGCCGGGTGCGGCCGCCCTCGATTTCCTCCAGGGTCAGCGTTTCCAGGGCGACGCTGTCGGGTTCGGCGTCGTAGGTGAACGTCCACACGATCCGCGCGTTCGGCCGGACCTCGTGGAAACTGCCGTGGAACGCCGCGATCTCCTCGCCTCCGCGGTCGTTGGCGAACGCCCACTCGCCGCCCGTGCGCGCGTCCCACCGCGTGATCCGGGTGGTGACCGAGTGCGGCCCGATCCACTGCGCGTACAGCTCGGGGTCGACGTGGGCGCGGAACACCTGCTCGGGCGCGGCGTCGAAGTCCCGGACGAGCCGGATCGTCGGGACCTTCTCGTCGGCCAGGATCTCGGTCTCGTGTTTCGCCGTCGTCATGACGCGTCCTTTCGGGGCCGGGTTTCCCCGCCCGCCATGCGGCCCAGCAGCGTGTCGAGGCGCCGGTAGCGCTCCTCGGCCTGCCGCCGGTACCGCTCGATCCACTTGGTCATCAGGTCGAACACCTCGGCGTCCAGGTGGACCGGACGGCGCTGGGCGTCCTTGCTGCGCGTCACCAGCCCGGCCTCCTCCAGCACCTTCACGTGCTTGGAGACCGCCTGGAGGCTCATGTCGTAGGGCTCGGCCAGCTCGCCGACGGTCGCGTCCGCGCCGGCCAGCCGCGCCACCAGGTCGCGCCGCGTCGGGTCGGCCAGTGCCGCGAACACCCGGTTGAGCCGCTCGCTGTC
Organism: Amycolatopsis sp. NPDC005003; assembly: GCF_053600695.1. Classification (NCBI taxonomy): domain Bacteria; kingdom Bacillati; phylum Actinomycetota; class Actinomycetes; order Pseudonocardiales; family Pseudonocardiaceae; genus Amycolatopsis; species Amycolatopsis sp. NPDC005003. Next base: position 77,298 of record NZ_JBSGAI010000038.1, read on the forward strand.
TTCGTCCACCGGTTCTTCCTCAACTCTTCGGTTGAATAAGACCGTAGGGCGTGCCCGGGGTGTTGTCAACCTGGCGGTTGAGATCGGCGCCGACACGCGGCCGGACGCCGGGCCGCAACCGTCCACTGTGGACGAAGTCAGCCTTCGGATTCCCCTTGGAGGGCCCGGTTGAGCCGGCGGGCTTCCCGCAGCTCGTCTTCCAGGAGCACGATCCGGCAGGCGGCGTCGATGGCCGTTCCCTGGTCCACCAGCTCGCGGGCGCGCGCGGCCAGGCGCAGCTGGTGCCGGGAGTACCGCCGGTGGCCGCCGGCCGAGCGCTGGGGGGTGATCAGCCCGGCTTCGCCGAGGCTGCGCAGGAAACCCTGGGTCGTGCCCAGCATGTCGGCCGCGCGGCCCATCGTGTAGCCGGGGTAGTGCTCGTCGTCGAACTTCCCCGGTGTTGCCGGTCTTTCCCCGTCGGGGACCATTCCACCTCCGCATCAGAAGGACCCCGGGTGCCATCCACGGCACCCGGGGTCCTCGAAAGGTTGGGTTTCACCATTGCCGGCCGGCGTGACCGCCGGCTTCCCGCGCCCGGCACGAAGCCGGCCGGCGCGGGGATCGCTCATCCGTGACCGAGCACCACCTCCGAACTCGATGGGCCTACGGCACCCGCGCGGCGCTACCGGGCCGCTGCGGGCGATCCCATGATGGTCCCGTTCCCTTCCTCTCTGGTCTCTCTCCGTACACGAAGAACTTTACCCGCGCCCGCAGGCGAATGTCTACTCCCGTCACCACAGATTTTCTCCGGTCCGGTGATCCTCCGGCGGAGCGGGCCGCATGGGGGAGGACCTTGCCGTGGCCGCAGCCGTGCCCGCCGTCCGCGCGTCGATCCCGCCCGCGCCGCCGGTGGTGGACCGGCCCGAGACGCGCTGCCACTGGGTCAGGCGGTCCCGGCTGGCGGTCGCCAACGCACCGGGAAGAGCCTGGTCGCCGTCGAGCGGTTCACCGGCCGGGGGCTGCACCCCGAAGACCTGGAGGACATCGACCGGCTAGGCGTGGCGGACCGGCTCAGCGACCGCGGTTGACCGCGCTGATGTCGTCCTGCAGCCGTTCCCGGACGTTCGAGCGGGCGTCGCGCGGCGCGGGGGACGTCGCTCGGCTCGGCTCGCCCGCCGGGCCCGGCACCGGGTACACCTCGTGCTCGCCGGGCAGTGGGACGCCGGGGCAGATGGTGGCCGGCGGCCGCGTGGTGCCGAGGTAGAAGCCGTTCACCAGATCGTCCACACAGGAGTTCCCGCTGACGGCGTACTGGCCGTGGAAGGGCGAATCCGCCACCGAGATCATCGGGATCCCGGCGGCCCGTGCCGCGGCCTCCGCCTGTTCGTAGCCGGTTTGCGGGTCGAACTCGCCTTGGACGACGAGGATGTTCTTCGCGGCGCGCGGCGAGAGCGTCGGCAGCTCGTGGCGGGGCGCGTCGGACCAGAAGCCGCACGCCTCGCTGAGGCCGTACGCCCAGCCGAACAGCGGGTACGCCGGGCCCTGCAGGTCGCTGAGCAGCTTGTACCAGCTCGCCGTTCGCGTCGGCTGGTCGCCGCACGCCACGGCCAGCCGCGTGCCCGGGACGTCGGCGTAGTCGGGCTCCGGCGGGTCCGCCGCCACGTCGGCCGCGGTCAGCCGGTCCGCCGGACGGCCGAAGACGGCCCGCGAGGCGCGGTCGAGGTCGCTCCGCAGTGCGGCAGGCGGCGGAGCGGCGGTTTCGCCGTCGAGCGCCGCCGCGCCCTTGGTGAGGACGAGGGCACCGGTCATCCACTGCCGGGTGCTGCCGTTGCCGACGAAGACCGAGTCGAAGACGTCGGGCGGCACGCCCTTGGTCTTGAAGTAGGCCCGCAGCCGCTCCCACTTCGCCCGGACCTCGCCGGCGGTCTTGCCGAGCTGCTCCGGGAACCGGCGGGCCAGCCACGGCGCGTAGACGCGGTCGAACTGGCGCTGGTCGATCTTCGGGAACGCTTCGAACGCGGCCTGGAGCCGCCCTTCGAAGTTGACGCTGGAGTCGAGGACCATCTTCCCGGCGCGGTTCGGGAACAGCGACGCGTACTTCGCGCCGAGCCAGGTGCCGTAGGAGAAGCCGAGGTAGTTCAGCTTCTCGTCGCCCAGCAGGGCGCGGATCAGGTCCATGTCGTGCGCGGTCTGCCAGGTGGTGATGAACGGCGCGAGGGCGTCGCTCTGGCACGCCTCGGCCAGCACCCGCGGCGTGCGCTGGTGCAGCGCGATGCTGGCCGCCGAGCGGTCGCGGGCGTCGAGGTCGTCGTCCTGGGGCAGCCGCCCGAGCGGCACCCGGCACACGTACCCGTCGTCGGTGCCGCCCTCCTGGCCGGTGCCGCGCGGATCCATGCCGACGATGTCGTAGTGCTCGTTCACCGAGGGTTCCAGCCCGGCGAGCGCGCCCGCCAGCGACGTCCCCCGGCCACCGGGGCCGCCCGGGTTCACCAGGATCGCGCCCTGCCTGCTGCCGGACGCCGTCACCCGGCTGACCGCCACCTGCAGGTCGACCCCGGCCGCCGGGGCCGCCCAGTCCCGCGGGACGGTGATCCGCGCGCACTGTGCCGTGGGCGGCTTGGTCCGCTGCTTGAACGGGCAGGCGCCCCAGGAGACCTCCTGCTCCCGGTAAGGCGCGAGCGGGTCGGCCGTGGTCGCCGCAGCGGGCGCCGTGGCCGCCACCAGGACCGAGACCGCCACCACCAGTCCTGCTCGGGACGTTCGCACCGCAGTTTCCTTCCTCACGCACCGGCCGTGAAGATCCAATCACGGCCGGTGGAGGGGAGGCAGCGCAAAGTCGCGGCTCGCCGGGCGGATTCCTTCGATCCGGTGAACGTCGCGGTGCAGGTCAGGTGCGGTACGGGCCGTGGTTGCCGAGATCGGGCGCCACCTGCGGGCGGGGGCCGTCCTGGCCGGGCACCGGGGTGGTGGTGGAGCGCCACGCCGGGTCCGTCGCGGCCGGTTCGACGACCACTTCGGTGGCGGGCCGGACGTAGGTCTCGGTGACGCCCTCCCGCTCCTGGAAGTGCTCCTCGACGATCCGGTCCTGACGGCGGCGGGCGAGCACGGCCAGCGTCAGCACGTGGGCCACCGCCATCAGCAGCAGGAACACGCCGAGGCGGCCGACCAGGGCGGCCGTCGAACCCGACCACCGCGGGCCGACCACCGAGAGCAGGGCGAGCACGCCGAACGAGACGAGGTGGAAGACGGTCACCACCATCCAGGCCAGCGAACCGCTGCCCTCCTCGCCGTCCGGGCCGCTGAGGTAGCGGCGGCCACCGCGGTAGAGGACCTGGCCGTCGGCCACCACGAAGACCAGGCCGATCAGCAGGAAGCCGGTGAGGTCGTTGTCGGGCATGCGTCTCCTCCTCGTTTCCGGCGGAGTACCCGCACCGTGCGGGGACCGGGCGGCGATTCACCGGAACGAGCGAACGACGGCGGTCACACCCGGGAATCATTCGCGGCTCCCGGACGTCTGAGGGGGCGTGAAGAAGATTGGCTTCCTGTCGTTCGGCCACTGGTCGCCGGGCGCGCACTCCGAGACCAGGTCGGCCGCCGACTTCCTGCACCAGTCGATCGACCTGGCGGTGGCCGCCGAGGAGCTCGGCGTGGACGGCGCCTACTTCCGCGTGCACCACTTCGCGCGGCAGGCGGCCAGCCCGTTCCCGCTGCTCGCGGCGATCGGCGCGCGGACGTCGAAGATCGAGATCGGCACCGGCGTGATCGACATGCGCTACGAGAACCCGCTGTACATGATCGAGGACGCGGGTTCCGCCGACCTGATCTCGGGCGGCAGGCTCCAGCTCGGCATCAGCCGGGGATCCCCCGAGCAGGTGATCGACGGCTGGCGGTACTTCGGTTACGCCCCCGGCGAGGGCGAGACGGACGCCGACATGGCGCGGCAGCACACCGAGGTGTTCCTCAAGCTGCTGGAAGGCGAAGGTTTCGCGCAGCCGAGCCCGCGGCCGATGTTCGCGAACCCGCCGGGCCTGCTGCGGCTCGAGCCGCACTCCGAGGGCCTGCGCGAGCGCATCTGGTGGGGTTCCGGCTCGAACGCGACGAGCGTGTGGGCGGCGAAGCTGGGCATGAACCTGCAGAGCTCCACGCTCAAGGACGACGAGACGGGCGAGCCGCTGCACGTCCAGCAGCGCAAGCAGATCGAGGCGTACCGCGAGGCGTGGACCGAAGCCGGCCACGAGCGGGAGCCGCGGGTGTCGGTCAGCCGCAGCATCTTCGCGCTGACCAACGACCAGGACCGCGCGTACTTCGGCCGCGACCGCCACTCGCGCGACCAGGTCGGCATGATCGACGAGAACACCCGCGCGATCTTCGGCCGCTCCTACGCCGGGGAGCCCGACGAGCTCGTGCGGCAGCTCAAGGAGGACGAGGCCATCCAGGCCGCGGACACGCTGCTGCTGACGATCCCGAACCAGCTCGGCGTCGACTACAACGCGCACGTGCTGGAGAACATCCTGAAGCACGTGGCCCCGGAGCTGGGCTGGCGCTGACGAGCGGCGGCCCGGTGGCGGCCGGGCCGCTCCTCGGTCAGCCGTGGGAGACGTTGAGGCCGTAGAAGGCGACCCGGGCGCCCTTCGTCGTGCTGTCCGAAGAGGACTGGTTGTACGAACCCGCCTTGAAGTACTGCTTGTACGCCTTGAACGACGACGGGATGCCGTAGTGCGTGGTGCTGCCGTTGACCGTCAGGTCGATGGTGTTGCCGCCGGAGATGCCGATCGTGTAGGTCCAGGTCTTGCCGAGCGAAACGTGGCCGACGGTGTGCGGCGTCTGCCCGCCGTCGGGGGAGTTCTCGGTGCCCAGCACGATGTCGCCGCTCGCCCGGTAGTACAGCTCCAGCAGCGGTTTCGTCGACGAGCCACCGGTGCCGAGGTGGACCTGGCCGACGCACACGTTCGACGTCACCGAGACCACGCGCAGGGTCGCGCTCAGCTTGTGCGACCCGCTCAGCGACCAGTTCGCGGCGGAGCCGTCGCGGTTCATCTCGCGCAGCTCCGACCGCGCGTAGTTCGAGTTCGGCGTGGTGACGCCCTTTTCCGGCGCCCAGAAGGTCATCGCGCCGTCGCGGGTGTCGGTGTAGAAGTAGCTGTCCTGGAAGCCGTTCGGCCCCTGCAGCCGGGACGACGAGATGGTCGTCGGCTTGCCCGGCGAGCCGACCGGTTCCTGCAGCTGCCAGATCGAGAGGTCGAAGTTGCCGCCCGGGGCGACGGACGGGTCCGCCGCGAGCGCGGGGGAGGCTGTCGCCGCGGCCAGGGCCGGGACCGCCAGGAGGGCGAGCAAGGCGCGCACACGCATCGTTGGGTGTCCTTTCACGGTAAATGGTCTGGACAACCCGGCGGCGTGGGACTCACGGTAGGTCGGCGGTCACCCGATGTCAAGATCGCCGCGCACGCGAACGGGCCCGGCCGGAAGAACCGGCCGGGCCCGTCGCGGTGAACATCAGGCGAGGTCGAAGCGGTCCAGCTCCATGACCTTCGTCCACGCCGCGACGAAGTCCGCCACGAACTTCTCGCGGGCGTCGTCGCTGGCGTAGACCTCGGCCAGCGCCCGCAGCTGCGAGTTCGACCCGAAGATCAGGTCGACCGCGGTGGCGGTCCACTTGACCTCGTCGGTCGTCACGTCGCGGATTTCGTACACGTTCTCCGCGGACTCCGACGCCTTCCACTTGGTGCCCGGGGCGAGCAGGTTGGCGAAGAAGTCGTTGGTGAGCACGCCCGGCTGGTCGGTGAGGACGCCGTGCGCGGCACCGCCGTGGTTCGTGCCGAGGGCGCGCAGGCCGCCGACCAGGACCGTCATCTCCGGCGCGGTCAGGTCGAGCATGTACGCGCGGTCGACCAGCAGCACCTCCGGCTGGCGCTTCTCGCCGGCCCGCAGGTAGTTGCGGAAGCCGTCGGCGCGCGGCTCGAGGACCTTGAAGGAGTCGACGTCGGTCTGCTCCTGCGAGGCGTCGGTGCGGCCCGGGTGGAACGGCACGGTCGTCTCGACGCCGGCGTCGCGCGCCGCCTTCTCGACGGCCGCCGAGCCGGCCAGCACGATCAGGTCGGCCAGCGAGATCTGCGCGCCGCCCGCCTCGTTGAACTCGCGCTGGACGCCCTCGAGGATCTCCAGGACCTTGCCGAGCTGCTCGGGCTGGTTGACCTCCCAGTTGCGCTGCGGCTCCAGGCGGATGCGGGCGCCGTTCGCGCCACCGCGCTTGTCGGTGGAGCGGAAGCTCGCGGCCGACGCCCACGCCGTGGAAACCAGCTCGGAGACCGAAAGGCCGGACTCCAGCACCTTCGCCTTGAGGGCGGCGATGTCGGCCTCGCCCACGAGCTCGCCCTCGACGGCCGGCACCGGGTCCTGCCACAGCTGCGGCTCGGCGACCCACGGGCCGAGGAAGCGGCTGACCGGGCCCATGTCACGGTGCAGCAGCTTGTACCAGGCCTTGGCGAAGGCCAGCGCGAACTCGTCCGGGTTGTCCTTGAACCGCTGCGAGATCGGGCCGTAGATCGGGTCGAAGCGCAGCGACAGGTCCGTCGTGAGCATCGTCGGCTTGTGCTTCTTGTTCGGGTCGAACGGGTCCGGGATGATCTCCGGCGCGTCCTTGGCGACGTACTGCTTGCCGCCGCCGGGGCTCGTGGTGAGCTCCCACTCGTAGCCGAAGAGGATCTCGAAGAAGCGGTTGCTCCACTCGGTCGGCTTGTCGGTCCAGGTCACCTCGAGACCACTGGTGATCTGGTCCGGGCCCTTGCCGCTGCCGAGCGTGTTCAGCCAGCCGAGGCCCTGCGCCTCGATCGGGGCGCCTTCCGGCTCCGGGCCCACGTGGTCGTCGGCGACGCCGGCACCGTGGGTCTTGCCGAAGGTGTGGCCGCCGGCGATGAGGGCGACGGTCTCCTCGTCGTTCATCGCCATCCGGGCGAAGGTCTCGCGGATGAAGTGCGCCGCGGCCTCGAAGTCCGCGCTGCCGCGGGGACCCTCGGGGTTGACGTAGATGAGGCCCATCTCGGTCGCGCCGAGCTCCGGCACCATCTCGGTGTCGCTGGCGTAGCGCTCGTCGCCCAGCCAGTCGTCCTCCGGGCCCCAGAAGATCTCCTCCGGCTCCCAGGTGTCGACGCGGCCGAAGCCGAAGCCGAAGGTCTTGAAGCCCATCGACTCCAGGGCCACGTTGCCGGCCAGGACGAGCAGGTCGGCCCACGAGATCTTCTGGCCGTACTTCTGCTTGACCGGCCACAGCAGGCGGCGGGCCTTGTCGAGGTTGGCGTTGTCCGGCCAGCTGTTCAGCGGGGCGAACCGCTGGCCGCCGTCACCGGCGCCGCCGCGGCCGTCATAGATGCGGTAGGTGCCCGCCGCGTGCCAGCTCATCCGGATCATCAGGCCGCCGTAGTGGCCGAAGTCCGCCGGCCACCAGTCCTGCGAGGTGGTGAGGACGTCGGTGATGTCCCGCTTGAGCGCTTCGACGTCGAGCTTCGCGAACTCCTTGGCGTACTCGAACTTCTCGCCGAGCGGGTTGCTCTTCGACGAGTGCGCCCGCAGCGGGCTGAGGTCGAGCTGGTTCGGCCACCAGTCCTGGAGGGTGCGCGGCCGGCCGCCCGTCTTGGGGGACGGCGAGTCGATCGCCGGGTTCTCGCTCTCGCTGCCCTGCGAAGTCACCGAGTCGTGCGCGACCGGGCAACCGGCCGCCGCCTTCTTGTCCACGCCCTGCGCGGAGGACGGGTTGTCCTGGGTGGAGCTCATTTACTTCCTTCCGGGAGCGGCGAATCATTTCGGGGACGGGCGGCCGCGCAGCCGGGGCAGGTGCCCCAGTAGACGACCTCCGCCTGGTCGATCACGAAACCGTGGTCGTCCGAAGCGGTGAGACAGGGGGTGTGGCCGACGGCGCAGTCGACGTCGGCTATCGCCCCGCACGAACGGCACACGACGTGGTGGTGGTTGTCACCCACCCGGGCCTCGTAGCGGGCGTTCGCCCCGGCCGGCTGGATGCGCCGGATCAGCCCGGTTTCGGTGAGCGCCCGCAGCACGTCGTAGATCGTCTGGTGCGACACCGTCGGTTGCTCGGCGCGCACCAGTTCGATCACCGTTTCGGTGTCGACGTGGGGATGGTCGCGCAGCGCGGCCAGCACGGCCAGCCGGGGTCGCGTGACCCGCAGCGAGACCGCCCGCAGCTGTGCTTCGAAGTCCGACATCGCCGCCGACCCTAGGGCCTTTTCTGGAATGGGTCAAGTTTCGGCCCCCATCCGTGTGGCCCAGCCGGGGTTCACGCTGAGTCAGCGGCACGGGTTAGGCTCCGGGCATGCCGGACACGCAGTACGAAGACCTCCTCCGCCACGTCCTCGACACGGGCGCCCGCAAAGGCGACCGTACCGGCACCGGCACGAGGTCGATCTTCGGGCACCAGCTGCGCTACCGCCTGTCCGAGGGCTTTCCCCTGATCACCACCAAGAAGGTCCACTTCCGCTCGATCGCCTACGAGCTGCTGTGGTTCCTGCGCGGCGACGCGAACGTCTCGTGGCTGCAGGAACACGGCGTCACGATCTGGGACGAGTGGGCGGCGGCCGACGGCGACCTCGGCCCGGTGTACGGCGTGCAGTGGCGGTCGTGGCCGACCCCGGACGGCGGACACGTCGACCAGGTCGCCGAGGTCCTGCGCACGCTGCGTGAGAACCCGGACTCGCGGCGGATCATCGTGTCCGCGTGGAACGTCGCCGACATCCCGCGGATGGCGCTGCCGCCGTGTCATGCGTTCTTCCAGTTCTACGTCGCCGACGGCGAGCTGTCCTGCCAGCTGTACCAGCGCAGTGCGGACCTGTTCCTCGGCGTGCCGTTCAACATCGCGAGCTACGCGCTGCTGACGCACATGATCGCCGAGCAGGTCGGGCTGCGCGTCGGCGACTTCGTCTGGACGGGCGGGGACTGCCACATCTACGACAACCACGTCGACCAGGTCCGCACGCAGCTGGCCCGCGACGCGCGGCCGTTCCCGGCGTTGAGCCTGAAGCCGGCCGACAGCCTGTTCGACTACACCTACGAGCACTTCTCGATCGACGGCTACGACCCGCACCCGGGCATCAAGGCGCCGGTGGCGGTGTGATCGGGCTGATCTGGGCCCAGTCGGCGAACGGCGTCATCGGACGGGACGGCGCGCTGCCGTGGCACCTGCCGGAGGACCTCAAGCACTTCCGCGCGGTGACTTCGGGAGCGGCGGTGCTGATGGGCCGCCGCACCTGGGAATCGCTGCCGCCGCGGTTCCGGCCGCTGCCGGGCCGGCGGAACCTCGTGCTGTCGGCGACCCCGCAGGAGGACGTCGAGACGTTCGCGGACCTGGCTTCGGCGCTGGCCGCGGTGGACGGCGACCTGTGGGTGATCGGCGGCGCGGCGGTGTACCGGGCGGCGCTGCCGGTCGCGGACCGGATCGTCGTCACCGAGCTGCGGGAGTCCTTCGAAGGGGACACCCACGCGCCCGAGGTGGGCCGTCCGGCGGACTCGGTCTCGGAGTGGCACGAGTCCTCGACCGGCCTCCACTACCGCTTCCTGACCTGGGGCTGACGGCCCGGGCCGTTGCGCTCCCCGGGGTCCGCGCTATACGGTTGGCTCGAACTAGAACACGTTACAGTTCTAGTGGCCGGTCGTAGCGAGGAGCGGACATGGCGAAAAGGGCGGCGCGCGGCGACGAGGCCGACTACGTCGTCGTCGGGTCGGGGAGCTCGGGCGCGGCGATCGCCGGACGGCTCGCCGAGGCCGGGGCCAGCGTGATCGTCCTGGAAGCCGGGAAGAGCGACGAACAGCTGCTCGTCAAGAAACCCGGGCTCGTCGGGCCGATGCACGCCGTGCCGCAGCTCAAGAAACCACTCGACTGGGGCTTCTACGGCGTCCCGCAGAAACACGTTCTCGATCGGCGGATGCCGGTGCCGCGCGGGCGGGTCGTCGGCGGCTCCAGCTCCATCAACGGCATGGTCTACGTCCGGGGCAACCGGGCCAACTTCGACTCCTGGGCCGCCGAGGGCAACGAAGGCTGGGACGCCGACAGCGTCAACGCCGCCTACAAGCGCATGGAGGACTTCGAAGACGGCGAGAACGCCTTCCGCGGCGCCGGCGGCCCGATCCGCGTCACCCGCGCGAAGAACCCCCAAGAGGGCTCGCTGCAGTTCGTCGACGCCACCGCCGACGCCCTCGGCTGCAAGATCCTCGACGACTACAACGCCGAGTCCCAAGAGGGCGTCAGCCGGATGCAGCAGAACGCCGCCGACGGCCTGCGCTACAGCGCCTCGCGCGGCTACCTCCACCACCTCGCGCCCCCGACGCTGGAACTCCAGGACCGGGTGCTGGTCGAGAAGGTGCTCATCGAGAACGGCCGCGCCGTCGGCGTCGAAGTCGTCGACCGCGGCCGCCGCCGCACCATCCGCGCCGGCAAGGAGGTCATCCTCTCCGCCGGCGTCATCGGGTCCGCGCAGCTGCTGATGCTCTCCGGCATCGGCCACGCCGAGCACCTCAAGGAGTTCGGCATCGACGTCGTCGCCGACCTGCCCGTCGGCGACAACATGCACGACCACATGTTCCACGCCCTGACGTTCCACGTGACGACCAGCAAGAACAAGGGCACGGCGCCGTACTTCGCCCGCGGGCTGGCCAGGGAGCTGCTGCGGCCCGGTACCACGTTCCTGGCGAACTCGGTCTTCGAGGCCGTCGCGTTCCTGCGGACGTCGCAGGCCGGGGCCATCCCCGACCTGCAACTGCACCTCCTGCCGTGGGCGTACGTCTCGCCCAACCAGGACGCGCCGATCCGGCACGACGTCGACAAGCGCCCCGCGCTCACCGTGCTGACCACGCTCATCTACCCGAAGAGCCGCGGCACACTGCGGCTCGCCTCGGGCGATCCCGCCGCGGCGCCGGTCATCGACTTCCAGTACCTGTCCGACCCGGCCGACCTCGAACTGCTCGGCGAAGGCTCGGAAATGGTCCGCGAGATCTTCGCGTCCAAGGCGTTCAAAGGAGCGGTCAAGGAAGAGATCCACCCGGGCAAGGACCTCAAGGGCCAAGCCCTGCGCGACGCCATCCTCAACCGCGCCACCTCGGTGTACCACGGCGTCGGCACCTGCCGGATGGGCGTCGACGAGCTCGCCGTGGTCGGCCCCGACCTGCGCGTGCGCGGGGTCGAGGGCCTGCGGGTCTGCGACGCCTCCATCATGCCGTCGATCACCGGCGGCAACACCAACGCGCCCTGCATCATGATCGGGGAAATGGGCGCCCAGCTCGTCCTCGGGAGCCGGTCATGACGCTCACCCCGCTCGAACTCACCCGTCCCGCTTCGGTCACCGACGCCTTCCTGGAGCAGCTCGTGGCGCGGGTGCCGGGCTCGTCCGGAGCGACCTGGAAGCTCACCGAGGTCTACACCGGCGACGTGCTCGTCGAGCTGCCGCAGTCGACGCCCGAGGACATCGAGCGGGCGTTCGCCGTCGCGCGCGAGGCCCAGCGCAAGTGGGCGGCCACGCCGGTCAAGCAGCGGCTGGCGGTGTTCCGCCGGGCGCACGCGCTGTTCGTCGAGCACGCGCGCACCGTCGCCGACCTCATCCAGGTCGAAAGCGGCAAGAACCGGCGGATGGCGATCGAGGAGACCTGCGACCCGCCGATGGTGATGAGCCACTACCTGAAGCGGGCCGCGCGGTTGCTGGCACCGACGAAACGCGGCGGCCCGGTGCCGCTGCTGACGAACTCGACCGAGGTCCGGCTGCCCAAGGGGGTCGTCGGCATCATCGCGCCGTGGAACTTCCCGTTCGCCACCGGGGTTTCCGACGCCGTGCCGGCGCTGATGGCGGGCAACGCGGTGGTGCTGAAGCCGGACAACAAGACCGCGCTTTCGCCGTTGTACGGCGTCCGGCTGCTGGAGGAGGCGGGGCTGCCCGAGGGGTTGTTCCAAGTGGTGTGCGGCGAGGGTCCCGACGTCGGCCCCACGCTGATCGACCACGCCGACTACGTGATGTTCACCGGCTCGACGGCCACCGGCCGGGTGATCGGCGAGCGGGCGGGCCGCAACCTCATCGGCTGCTGCCTCGAACTCGGCGGCAAGAACCCGATGATCGTGCTCGAGGACGCCGACATCGCGGAGGCCGTCCAGGGTGCCGTCTTCGGCGCGTTCGGCAACACCGGCCAGATCTGCATGCACATCGAGCGGATCTACCTGCCGGAATCCCGGTACGAGGAGTTCAAGACGGCCTTCGTGGCGGCGGCTTCGGCGCTCGACGTCCGCGCGGCCTACGACTTCGGCCCCGACATGGGCTCGCTGGTTTCGGTCGACCACATGCGCCGCGTCAAGTCCCATGTGGACGATGCGGTCGCCAAGGGCGCCACGGTGCTCTGCGGCGGCAAACCCCGCCCCGACCTCGGTCCGGCCTTCTTCGAGCCGACGATCCTCGAGGGCGTCACGAAGGACATGGACTGCGGCGTCACGGAAACCTTCGGACCGGTGGTGGCGCTGCACAAGTACCGCACGGTCGACGAAGCCGTGGCGCTGGCCAACGACACCGACTACGGCCTGAACGCCTCCGTCTGGAGCACCGACGTCGCGGCGGCGCGGGCGCTGGCGGCCCGGATCGAATCCGGCAACGTGAACGTCAACGACGTCCTCGCGACCGCGTACGCGGCCAAAGGCACGCCGTCGGGCGGGGTGAAGAACTCCGGTGTCGGCGCCCGGCACGGGGACCAGGGGCTGCTCAAGTACACCGACGTGCAGAACCTGGCCGTGCTGAAGAAGCAGGTGATGGGGCCCCGGCCGGGGCAGGGGTACGAGAAGTACGTCGAGAGCATGCTGTCCGGGCTGAAGCTGATGCGGAAGCTGCGGATCAGGTAGCGCTCAAGGCCTGGCCGAACCAGCTGAACACCGGTTCCAGGTCCGGGAACGGGGGCCAGCCGTTGATGGTGGCCACCCGCTGCCAGTACCGCGTGACACGCGGATCGCCCGCGATCTCGAGCCGTTCGAGGATCCACTGCTTCAGCTGATCGTCGTCGGCCTTGCCGAACGTCTCGGCGTAGCGGGAGGTGAGCGTGGCGACGATGCCGCCGGCCTGCTCGGAATCCGGGGCGATACCCGCGGAAAGGGCGCGCCCGACCTCGTCGCGCACGGTCTCGGTCAGGTCGTGGTGCAGGCCGGTGGTGTCTCCGTCGGCGCGTTGGGCCGCCTGGTACTCGGCCATCCGCCGCACCGCGGCCCGGAATCCCGTGTCCTGGACCAGTTCGACGAGCTCCAGCCACGCCTCGACCTGTTCGGGCGTGGCGTCCTCGGGGAGCTCCGGCATGCTCGAACGCAGCAGTTCCACCATGGCCGGGTTGGCGTCGACGCCGCCGAAGGTGTCGTCGATGAAATCGTGGACGAAGCGGCGCCGTTCGGCGTCGGACAGGTGCACCAGTCTGTGCATCAGATCCATTTCCTGGGGACTTGATTCCCGGTTCGCGACCGCGGTCAGTACCGCACGCCGCAGGCGCAGTGACCGGATCTGCACGTCGAGCGCTGCTGCGTGCGCCGCGGCGACCTCGGCCAGCGAGGTCTCACCGGCCAGCACGCGCCGGACCGTGGTCAGATCGATGTCCAGCGCACGGAGTGTGCGGACCAGTTCCAACCGAGCGAGGGCGGCCACGTCGTACAGGCGGTAGCCGGCCGGGCTGTGGCAGGTCGCCGGAACGATCCCCCGGTCGGCGTAGAACCGGATCTTCTTCACCGACAGTCCGGTCCGTGCGGCCAGTGCCCCGATCGTGAGGAGGGTTTCGTCGTCCATGTCCCCAGCCTGCCGTCTCCCACCGGGGGAGACTCAACCGTCGACGAGCAATCCGCGCAGCGGCCCCTGCAGCCGGGCCACCCGGCGGGAGACGCCCGGCAGCAGCACCAGCCGGTGGGTCCGCTGCTCGCCGCGGCGTTCCCGCCCGGCCTGTTCCTCGGCCAGCGGCCGCCACAGGTTGTCGACGATGTCCGCCGGGCTTCGCTTTTCCAGCTCGGCCACCGGACGCCCGAGATGTTCGGCCCACAGCCGCAGCCGGGCCGCCCGGACCACGCCGGGATCATCGGTGGCGATGTTGACCTCGGTGTCGTTGAACAGCGAGTGCTCGTTGAGGTTCGCCGAGCCCACGGTCAGCCACGAGTCGTCCACGATGCCGAGCTTGGCGTGGACGTACACCGGCGCCGACGCGTCCCCGTCGTGGGCGCTGATCGTCGTGGCCAGCAGGCGCCGGTGGCCGTCGTCGGCGTCGAGCAGCCGGCCCAGCTGGCCGCGGGTGGTGTCGGAGCCGTTGCTCGGCCGGCGCGGCAGCAGCAGGACCACGCGGAACTCGTCGTCCGGCGGGTTCCGCAGCTTGTCGAGCAGCACCTCGGCGATCTCCGGCGACCACAGGAACTGGTTCTCCAGGTAGACCAGCCGCCGCGCCGAGCGCAGCGCGCGCAGGTAGCCGTCGAGCACGGTGAACTCGCCCTTCGGCAGGAAGCCGTAGGTGTCGTTCGGCACGGTCCGCAGCAGCTGGACCCGGCTGCCGCCCACCGGTTCCGGCACCGCGGGCGCCGGCAGGTCTTCACCGGCGACTTCGCTCCACCGCCGCCGGAAGTGGTCGGCGACGTCGGCGACGACCGGCCCGCCCAGCCGCGCCATCAGGTCGTGCCACCCGATCGGCCGCGGCGGGTGGTCCGGGCTGTCGTGCCGGTCGCCCTCCAGCGCGGTGAGGTCGACCCCGCCGACGAACGCGACCGCGTCGTCGACGATCACCAGTTTCTCGTGGTGGCAGTGCAGGGTCCGTTCGCGGGAGTCCAGCACACAGCGCACGTCTGTGCCCTTGCCGAACTTCCGCTGTTCGGCCCGCGCGAGCTTCCGCGACGGCTGGAAGGCGGGGAAGGGCGGCCCCGCCCACAGCAGCACGCGGACCTCGACCCCGCGCCCGGCGGCCTCGGCCAGCAGCTCCCGCAGGGTGGGCGAGCCGGGCTCCCGGGTGAGCCGGAAGTCCGCGCTGGCGTGCCAGTTGGCGATGTGCACGTGGGATTTCGCGTTCCGGATGGCCTCGGCGACCGCGGGCAGCGACTCCTCACCGTCGATGAGCACCTCGACGCGGTTGCCCTCCCGGACGGGAGCCCGGCCGCCGAGCGGGTCGTCGGCCCCGCCCGGTTCGAGCACGTCGCCCCAGCCGAGCCCGCGCAGCCGCCGCTTGTGGTGGGCGCACAGGACCCTCTCGAGCCCGTCGCCGAGCCGTTCGTCCACCTTGTCCACGAAAGAGTGAGGGCGCTTCACCCGTCCCATATCACTACAGATCGGCGCGGCTCGCCGTGCAGTGACGCTCCGTCAGAGGTCGAGCACCAGCCGCGGGGAGCAGGCGCGGGACACGCAGAGCATCATCACCTCGTTCTCCGCCCGCTCGTCCGCGGTCAGCACCGAATCCCGGTGGTCCGGCTCACCGCCCAGCACACCGGTCTCGCAGGTCCCGCACGTCCCTTCCCGGCACGACGACAGCACCTGGACCCCGGCTTCCTCGACCACCTCGAGGATCGACCGGTCCGCGGGCACCGGCAGCACCCGGCCCGAGCCCGCCAGCTCCACCTCGAACGCCGTGCGCGGACCCTCGTCAGGCTGCGCGGTGAAGCGCTCGACGTGCAGGTCTTCCGGGCCGAGCGCCTCCACCGCGGCCAGCAGCGGTTCCGGGCCGCAGCAGTACACCGCCGTGCCCGGGCGGACGCCGGCCAGCAGGGACGGGAGGTCGAGCAGGCCGTGTTCGTCCTGCGGCCGGAACGTCACGCGGTCGCCGTGGCGGGCCAGCTCGTCGGTGAACGCCATCGAGCCGCGCGTGCGGCCGCCGTAGACCAGCTGCCAGTCGCTGCCCGCGCGGTCGAGCATCGGCAGGATGGGCGTGATGCCGATGCCGCCGGCGATGAACAGGTACCGGTCGGCGGCCACGAGCGCGAAGTGGTTGCGGGGGCCGTCGACCTGGAGAAGATCCCCGGCGGACAGCTTGTCGTGCACGTACTCCGAGCCGCCGCGGCCGTCGGGCTCCCGCAGCACCGCCACCCGGTACGCCGACTTCTCCGCAGGGTCGCCGCACAGCGAGTACTGCCGCACGAAGCCGGGCAGGAGGAGATCGATGTGCGCTCCCGGCTCCCACGGCGGCAGCGGTTCGCCGCCGGGCGCTCGGAGGGTCAGCGCCACGACGCCGTCGGCGGCCTTTTCCTTGCTGTCCACCAGCAGTTCGAGGGTCATCGGTGTCCTTCGGGGTGGGCGAGCAGCCAGTCCCACAGCTGCACGGGGTCGTCGAACTCGCGCTCGGCGCCGCAGTGGCAGACCGCGCGCAGCCGGTCGGTGCCGAGCACCCAGTGGATGCGGTTGACGCGGTCGCCGGCGAGCATCGGCCGGTTCACGGCGCCACCAGTCGCTGGAGCATCCGACGCGCAGCCAGGCCACCGGTGTCGATGTTGATCGACAGTTCCTGGTAGCCCTCGGGTTCGGTGGCGATCACCCGCTCGAGGACGTCGAGGGCTTCGACGTCCTGCAGCACCACCGTGCGGTTGTTCTCCGCGAGGAACGCCGAAACGCCTTCGTCGTCGAGCGCGAAGTCCCGGGCCACCGCCCAGAAGTCGTGCGTCGAGTTTTCCGTCTCGGGCGTGATGGCGTAGACGACCTCGACGTGGAAGGCGTCCGGGTCGCTGCCGTCCGGATTCGGCACGGACCCGACCGGCGCGATGCGGCTGTGCAGCTTGTACAGGCACGGCGGCGTGTACTCGATGTCCTGCCAGCGCGTGATGCGGCCTTCGAGGCCGGTCGACTTCGAGTAGAACGGCGGGCACGCCGCGTCGGCCATGTGCCGTGAGACGTAGACGATGCCGGCGTCCTCGTCGACCTCGGTGGTGATCGGCGTTTCGGCGACCTCCGGGGTGCCGATGTAGCCGCCGTGCAGGTAGGTCTCGTGGGACAGGTCCAGCAGGTTGTCCACCAGCAGCGAGTACCGCGCCTTGAGCGGCTCCATCCCGCGGACAGTCGTGTAGTCCGGCGAGTCGAGCCAGGGTGCCCGCGGAATGGCCGCCGCGTCGGCCTTCGCCGGATCGCCGATGAACACCCAGACGAAGGAGTCCTGCTCCACCAGCGGGTAGTGCGTCAGCCGCGCGGTCCGCGGCACCCGGGTCTGCCCCGGCACGGCCACGCACTTGCCGTCCACGCCGTAGGTGAACCCGTGGTAGCCGCAGATGACCTGGTCGTCCACCAGCCGCGAAGGCGCCTGCGACAGCGGGAACCGCCGGTGCACGCACCGGTCGGCCATCGCGGTGACGCTCCCGTCGCGGGTCCGCCAGAACAGGATCGGTTCCCCGCAGACGGTGCGGCTGAACAGTTCGGTGCCGATCTCGGATCCGTAGGCGGCGACATACCACTGGTCGCGGGGGATGGCGCTCATCGGGGTCGTCCTTTCGTGGTGGGCCGGGTCACAGCGTGGGGGAGCGACCCGGCTGCCACGAAGGGCTATTTCATAAGACGGAAAGCGCTCGGGAAATCGCCCGGGCACTGGTCATCACCAGCGGGGCGAGCGCGTGCGGCGCCGCGCTCCCGTAGCGCACGACGAGCGACACGGCCGCGACGACCTGGCCGCGGGCGTCGTGGATCGGCGCCCCGACCGACAGCGCGTCGAGGGTGACCTGCCGGTCGCTGATGGAGAACCCGTGCGTCCGCACGTCGGCCAGCAGGTGCCGCACCCGGTCGGGGTCGGTCACCGTCTCGCTGGTGTAGCGGTCGATCGGGCTGCCGAGCACTTCCTCCTGCACCTCGGCGGGGGCGTGGGCGAGCAGGACGAGCCCGACGCCCGTCGCGGTCAGCGCGAACCGGCCGCCGACGCGGGTCAGCACCGGGACGGCCCCGGTCCCGGCGATCCGCTCGATGTAGACCACCTCGGTGCCTTCGCGGACGGCGAGCTGGACGTTCTCCCGGGTGATCTGCGAGAGGTCCTCCAGGAACGGCAGGGCGAGTTCCCGCAGGCCGAGCCCCCGCGGCGCGAGCGAGCCCAGCTCCCACAGCCGCAGCCCGACGCGGTAGACGCCGTCCTCGTCGCGCTCCAGCGCGCCCCACTCGCAGAACTCGCGCAGCAGCCGGTGGGCCGTCGCGGCCGGCAGCCCGGCCCGGCGGGCGACCTCGCTGAGCCGCAGCGCCGGCCGGTCCGGCGAGAACGCTTCCAGGACCCGCAGCGCGCGGCCCAGTACCGGCCCGGTGGCGCCGGGCACGCGACCTCGGTGGGGCAACGGCGACCTCCGGCGGTGTGGCTCAGAGGTCCACTATGCCCCGCGCGGCCCGGCGCGCGGCGGCGGCGTCCCGCCGTTCCTCGAACCGCGATGCCTGCGTGTCGAGCCCCTTGAGGAACGTCGCCAGCTCCTCCCGCGCGGCTTCGCCGACCGCGCCGAGGCCGGTCAGGTCGAAGACCTTCCAGTACCGCAGCAGCGGCTGGACGACGTCGTCGTGGTGGATGCGCAGGTCGTAGATGCCCGCCTTGGCCATCAGCGCCGCCTTGCGCTGGAAGCTCGGGATCACCGCGCCCGGCATCGCGAAGCCCAGCACCTCGTCGGTGATCGCGCGCATCATGGCGTCCGGCGAGATCTCCAGCGCCGCCTTGACCAGGTTGCGGTAGAAGACCATGTGGAGGTTCTCGTCCGTGGACACCCGGGCCAGCAGCTTCTCCGCCAGCGGGTCCTGGGTGTAGCGGCCGGTGTTGCGGTGCGAAAGCCGGGTGGCCAGCTCCTGGAACGAGACGTACGCGCAGACGTTGAGCAGCGGCTTGTCACCGGTTTCGTAACCCGCCTGCATGGTCTCCATCCGCATGCGCTCCAGCTCGACCGGGTCGACGGCGCGGGTGACCAGCAGGTAGTCGCGGATGCAGATGCCGTGGCGGCCCTCTTCGGCGGTCCACCGGTGCACCCACGTGCCCCACGCCCCGTCGCGGCCGAACGCGCGCTCGATCTCGCGGTGGTAGCTGGGCAGGTTGTCCTCGGTGAGCAGATTGACCTCGAGGGCGGTCCGCGCGATCGGGCTCATCGTGGACTGCTCGGGGTCCCAGGCCTCCCCGCCCAGGTCGGCGAAGTCGCGCCCCTGGCTCCAGGGGACGTACTCGTGCGGCATCCACTCCTGAGCGGCCGCGAGGTGCCGGTTGAGGTTCTCTTCGACCGTGCCTTCCAGCTCGTGCAGCAGGCGGGTGGTTTCGGGGACCGGCATGGGGGAACGTCCTTCCGTACCTACGCAACCGTAACCTACGGTGCCGTAGGCTACGACAACGGACGCGGACGGCGGGAGGTTCCCCGGAGTCTTTCAGTGGGTGAAGTCGAACACGTAGTCCTTGAGGATCGGCCCGAAGAAGCTCGTGCCGGTGACCCGCACGACGGCTCGCCCGGGCACGCCGTCAGCCTGGGAAAGCACTTCGCACCGCACGGTGGGATCGGCCGGGATCACCTTGGTGATCTTCGGTGAGGTCCCGGCCGCCACGGCGACGGGGCACGACGGCGCACCGGCGTCGAAGCCGCCGACGGTCCGGCCGCCGACCACGATGCCGATCGAGAGCGGCCCGTCGGTCGGGATCGCCCGGCCGTTGAACTCCTGCCAGTAGCGCACGCAGGTGTCGCGCCAGACGCCCGCGTCGGCCTCGTGCGCGGCGAGCTTGGCCTTGACCTCGGCGAAGCGCCGCGCGTCGAGGTGGGGCTCGAGCGAGTCCCAGGTCCGGCGCATCCACGACACGTAGTGGACGCCCGTCTGGTAGCGGTACACCAGTTCGTCCCAGAAGATCCGGCCGCTGCGCAGCCGCCGGTCCCAGGGCACGTGGTGGAACCACATCAGCAGGTTCTCCGGGACGGTCTCGATGTCGCCGTACCGGGCCGCGAGCACCGGGAAGTACTGCGCGGTGAAGCCGCTGCCGGTGGGGGAGCGGTCGTAGCCCAGCCCGGTGCGGTCCGCCTTGTTGTAGTACACCGGGCTCCAGTCGTCCCGCGCCAGCCGCTCGGCGGGGTTGGGGCCGTAGTGGTCGCTGGACCGGAACTGGTGCGCGACGCCGAGCGGGGTCTGGTAGCTCACCAGCGCTTCCCGGGAGCCCATCATCATCGCCACGATCGTCCGGACGGCGAAGTCGCGGTTGCTCCAGGTCAGCCGGACCCAGTCTTCGGCGATGCCGCGCGCGTCCAGGGTCCAGTCCCACGCCAGCCTGCCGAAGGCGTACAGGTTCGCCTGGGCGAAGTGGTGCCCGGTCAGGTTGTCGGCGTTGCCGAAGTTGGCCACGCCGACGATGGCGCTGTCCGGGTGGCCCTGGGCGGTGCCGTCCACGACGTTGCCGACCAGGCGCTTCTCCAGCGGCCTGCCACGCGCGTCGGTGGCGTGGGTGTCGGATTTCAGGACCTCTTCCCACAGCGGGCCGAGGTAGCACAGCATCGTGTTCTGCCCGGTGTACTCCTGGGTGACCTGCAGTTCGATGGCCTGGTTGGTGTGCTCCATCCGGCCGAAGAGCGGGTTGGCCGGCTCCCGGGCCTGGTAGTCGAGCGGGCCGTTCTTGGTCTGCAGGAACACGTTCCCGGCGAACCGGCCGGTCGTGCCGTCGGGCTGCGGCTCGTCGTCGATGGGCCCGAATTCCAGGTAGGCGCGCTTGAGCCGGTCCGGGTCGACGTCGGCGTTGTAGACGAAGGTCCGCCAGAAGATCCGCATCCCCAGCGGCGCCACCGCCGCCGCCATGCCGTTGGCGCCGTCACCGTGGTCGTAGCCCAGGTCCTGGGGGCCGGGCTGGCCCTCGGAGTTCGCCTTGACAGTGAACCCCATGAAGTCGGGGATCGCGGCCTGTAGCTGCCGCGCCCGGCGCGTCCACCAGTCCCGGAACTTGGCGCTGTAGGGATCCAGCTCTTCGCGGGTGAGGGTGTCGGGCGCGAACCGGGCGTCCGTCGGGGCGGCGTAGTTGATGGACACGGCCAGCCGGATCCCGTACGGGCGCAGCGCGTCCGCCAGCGCGGCTTCCTGCTCGATGGCGGCCGGGGTGAGGTAGAAGCTGTTGGCGTTGACGTTGTTGATCGTGATGCCGTTGATGCCCACGGAAGCCATCGCCCGCGCGGCCACGAGGTACCGGTCGAGGATCACCGGCAGGTTCAGCGCGGCGGACGCGCCGGTGGCGGTGAAGTCGAACATCGCCCCGTTTTCGCCGTTCAGCCCGCCGGTGCCGGCCGGGTTGTTGCCGGCGTAGAGGCGCTCGGTCTCCCAGTGGTTCAGGTACCGGTGGTTGATCTTCGGGACGGACCGGACGTCGAGGTTCGTCACCGGCTGCCGGGCCTGAAGCCGCCGGAGGAAGGCGAAAGTCCCGTACAGGGCGGCGAGGTCGGTGTGGCCGGCGATGACGATCGACCGGTGCCCGCCGTGGGACAGGGAGCGGATGAGGTAGCCGTCTTCGCCGAGCGAGGTCAGGTCGCGCGCGGGAACGAGCCGGCGCACGAGGGGCGAGCTCTCCGGCGTGCCCACGACCACCGCGCGGTCGGGGAACCCGCCCCGCACCGGCACGGGACGGCCCAGCAGCCCGCCGAGACTGCGGACGAGTTCGTCCCGCGCCGCTTCCAGGGTGCTCTGCACCAGGTGCTCGGTGGAGCCGGGGGCCATGGCCAGGTTCGCGGTGTGGCGGTGCACCTTCGTCCGCCCGGCGTTCTCCACGACGATCGCGGCGAGCGCGGCCCGGTACCGGGCGAGGAGGCCGGGATCGTCGACCGGCTCGTAGCGCAGCCACAGGTCCGAGCCGTCGTTGTCGTCCGGGAAGGCGCCCAGCGGACTCGCGTGCGCCGGCCGGGCTCCGAACATCGAGGTGGCCACGGCAGCGCCGCTGCCGATGAGGAAGGAACGCCGGCGCAGCCGGCTCTGCTCGTTCTCGTCGCTGAGAGACACCGTGCCCCCATCGTGTGCACGAGTATTAAGTTCGGTTCTCGCACTATTGCGGCGCCGGGCGTGCGATGTCAAGAATTGCCGATATACCGGGGAATCCCGAAAGTTTCGGCGTGTCGGGACGGCCTGCCCCGGCCCGGATGATCGCCCGTGCCAGACTTCGCGGCGATGCTCACCCCAGCCGATCTCGCCGACCTGCTCGACTGCGAGCACCGCAGCCTCCTCGTCCAGGCGCTGGCCGCGGGTCTGCCGGGAGCGCCGCGGCCTGAGCCCGGCAGTCACGAGACCGCCGGCGTCGAAGACCTCGCGCTCGCCGCGAAGGCGACCGAGGAGGCGTTGCGCTCCGGCGTGCCGGTGATCCACCGGGCCGTCTTCCTCGACGGCGAGTTCGCCGCGCAGGCAGACCTCTTGGTCCAGGACGGCGAAGGCCGCTACGAGGTCCACGACACGACGCCGGTCCGGCAGGCGACGCCCGCCGCGGTGGTCAAGCTGACCGCGTGCGCCGACGCCGTGCGCCGCGCCGGGTGGCCGGCCGGGCCGCACCTGCACCTCCGGCTGACCGACGGCGGCACCCGGACGCTGCGCGTCGAGGACTTCCGGCCGCTGGTCGACCGGCTGCGCACCCGGCTGGCGGACCGGCCGCCACGGCTGCCGGTCCCGCTGTGGGCCGACGACCGCCCCGCCTGCGCCGGCTGCGGGTTCGCCCAGCACTGCGCGTCGGCGCGGGAAGCCGACCGCGACCTCTCGTTGGTCGCGGGGATGCGCGGTGACCAGCGCCGCAAGCTCGTCGCCGCCGGGCTCGGCTCGATCGACGCGCTGGCCGCCGCCGGCCCGGCCGACCGGCCGCGGGACCTGTCCGCGACGGCGTTCGCGACCCTGCGCGCCCAGGCCGCGCTGCAGGTCCGGCAGGACACCACCGGCGAGGTCGCCTACGAGATCGTCGACCCCGGGGAACTGGCCGCCCTGCCCGCCGCGGCGCCGGGCGACGTCTTCGTCGACCTGGCCGGCGACCCGCACGCCCTCGCCGGCGAAGGGCTGGAATACCTCTTCGGCGCTTTCGGCGACCGGCAGTTCACGCCGTTCTGGGCGCACAGCCGCGCCGAGGAGCGGCGGGCGTTCGAGGAGTTCGTCGACTTCGCCGCCGCGCGCGTCGCCGAGCACCCGGGCTCGCACGTCTACCACTACGCGCCGTACGAGGTCACCGCGATCAAGCGGCTCGCGGCGGTGCACGGCACCCGCGAGGAAACCGTCGACCACCTGCTGCGCAGCGGCGCGGTCGTGGACCTGCACGCGGTCGTGCGCAAGGCGCTGCGGGTGTCGCAGCGGTCGTACTCGATCCGGCACCTCGAGCCGCTCTACCAGCCCGGTGCCCGCGCGAAGACCGCGGTGTCCGACGTCGAGGCGTACGAGGAGTACCTGGCGCTCGCGCAGTCCGGGGAGCCGGAACGCGCCGAGGAGGTCCTGCGGCGGATCGGCGAGAACACCGAGGACGACTGCGTCTCCGCGCAGCGGCTGTTCGAGTTCCTGCACCGGGTCCGCGCCGACGCGGGCATCGAGGTGCCGGAGCCGGCCGAGGAGTCCGCCGAGGACGCGCTGCTGCGCGCGGCCGAGGAGGACGTCGCCGCCGAGCGGCGCGCCGAACGGGCCGCGCAGCTGGCCGCGCTCGTCGACCCCCTGCTCGACGGGCTGCCGGACGACCCGGGCCGGTTCACCCCCGACGAGCGGGCCCGCGCGCTGCTGGCGGCGTCGGTCGGCTACCACCGCCGCGAGACGAACCCGGCGTGGTGGGAGTACTTCCGCCAGCTCGCCGCCCCGGTCGGCGACCTCGAGGTGGACACCGCCTGCGCCGTGCCGGTCTCGCTGGAGGCGGGGGAGTGGGTGCCCCCGGCCGGGCGGGCGCGCACCGCGAAGAGGACGCTGCAGCTGGCCTGCGACCCGGACCGGCCGCACCCGTTCGCCCCCGGCGACGACGTGCGGCTGCGCTACGGCGACACCGCCCGAGACGCGAAGGTCGTCGCCGCGTCGGCCGTGGAGCTGACCCTGGAGGAGAGCTGCCCGCCGGACGCGACCACGAACGACCGGCCGAGCGCGGTGCTGCCCGGCAGCCCGGTGCGGCCGTCGCCCAAGGACGAGGCGGTCGCCGACCTCGCGCGGCTGGTCGTCGACGCGCTCCCGGAGCTGCCGCGGCACCCCGGCGTCGACCTGCTTCGCCGGACCCCGCCGCGGCTGCGGGGCGGGGCGGCGCTGCCGGCGCCGGGCGAGGACCTGGTGGCCACCGTGATCGAGGCGGTCGAAGCGCTCGACGGGTCGGCGCTGGCGGTCCAGGGGCCGCCGGGAGCGGGCAAGACCTACCTCGCGGGCCGGTTGATCGCGCGTCTCGTGCGGGCGGGCCGCACGGTCGCGGTCACGTCGACCAGCCACAAGGCCGTCGAGAACGTGCTGAGCGCGGCCAAGAAGAGCGCACCGGAGCTGCCGTGCGCCAAGCGCGCGAAGAAGACGCCGGACCCGGCCGCGCCGTGGGACCAGCCGAAGAGCAACCCGGCGCTGGTGAAGTGGCGCGAAGAACACGACACCGGGCACCTGGTCGGCGGCACGGCGTGGACGTTCGCCAACGCGGCGGTCCGCGAGGAGCCCTTCGACCTGCTGATCATCGACGAGGCCGGCCAGTTCGCCCTGGCCGACGCGCTCGCGGTGTCGATGTGCGCCCGCAACGTCCTGCTGCTGGGCGACCCGCAGCAGCTGCCGCAGGTGGTGCAGGGCACGCACCCGGCGGGCGCCGAAGCCTCGGCGCTGGGCCACCTGATCGGCGACGCCGACATCATGCCCGCGGCACTGGGGTACTTCCTCGACGAGACGCGGCGCATGCACCCGGCGGTGTGCGAACCGGTGTCGAACCTGTCCTACGCCGGACGGCTGCACGCCCACCCGTCGGCCGCGGACCGCGCACTGGACGGCGTCGACGCGGGCCTGTACCTGTCCGAAGTGGACCACCAGGGCAACACCACCCGATCGGTGGAAGAAGCCGCCGAGGTGGTGCGGCTCGTGTCCGAAGTGCACGGTCGCATGTGGACCGACCACGGCCCGGCGCGGCCGCTGGGCGACCACGACATCCTCGTCGTCGCGCCCTACAACCTGCAGGCCCGCACGGTGACCCGGGCGCTGGAAGAGGCCGGGTACCCGGGAGTCCGGGTGGGCACGGTCGACCGGTTCCAGGGCCAGGAGGCCCCGGTGGTGATCGCGACGATGACGTCTTCGTCGGCGGTCGACCTGCCGCGCGGGCTGGACTTCCTGTTGTCCCGCAACCGGCTGAACGTGGCGTTGTCGCGGGCGCAGGCACTGGCGGTCCTGGTGTGCTCGCCCCGGCTGGTCGAGGCGGACATCCGGACGGTGGACCAGCTGCGCCTGGTCGCGGGCATGATCGGCCTCATGACGGCGGCGCGGCCGTGGCCGCCCGGTCAGCTCGGCGGCTCGATTTCGCCGGCGTCCTCGTCGACGTCCTGAGAACCGGGCTCCTTCCGAGGCCGGTCGGCCTCGGGAATGTCGACGTCGAGGTCGAGCTCCGGGGTGCCGGGCGGGGCCGGAGCGTCGGGGGTCAGGGGGCGGTCTTCGGATTCGCTCATGGGGACCGGGTACCCGAGAGCCGGTGATCAAAGCCTCGGCCGGTCAGCCGGGGTTTCCGGTGGCGGGGGTTCCGGGGCGGGGCGGGCGGGCCCCGATTCCGTGGTCGAGGTCAGGCGGGGTGCCGGGGGCGGGGCGGGGCGGGCCCCGAGTCCGTGGTCGAAGTCGGGCGGGCTTCCAGGGGCGGAGCGGGGCGAGCCTGGACTCCGTGGTCAAGGTCAGGCGGGTTTTCGGGGGCGGGGCCCCGAGTCCCTGGTCGAGGTCGGGCGGGTTTTCGGGGGCGGAGCGGGCTGGGCCTGGAGTCCGGTGGTCGAGGCCAGCCGGGTTTCCGCGGGCGGAGCGGGGCGGGCTTGGAGTCCGGCGGTCGAGGTCAGGCGGGGTTCCGGGGCGCGGCGGGGTCCGGACCGGCGAGTTCGGCCGGAGCCAGGTCGTCCAGGGACTGCCAGCGGAACACCCCGGCGCCCTGCGCGTAGGCCAGGTGCCCGCCGAGCGCGCCGCCCGCGCCCGTCGCCGCCAGGCCCAGCAGCCCGAGGAGCCGTCCGGTGCGGCCGCGGCGGCGGGCCAGGTAGGACGCGCCGAACAGCACCGTCGCCGTGGCGTTGGCGGCCGCGTGCACCAGGCCGACCCGGCGTTGCCGCGCGTCCAGCCCGGCGTAGTCCGCCAGGCCGAACACCATCGCCGCCGGGGCGGCCAGCAGGCCGGTCGCGATCAGGCGGCGCGCCGCGGCCCGGCCGTCCGGGGGCAGGTCGAACACCGCCGAGCACAGCCAGGCGCCGATGGGTGCCGTCACCGCGAGCGGGTGCAGCGGGTGTCCCAGCGCCCGGCCGCGCAGCTGCCTCGTCACGCTGCTCTCCCCTTCGAGCAGCCGCCCGAGCCCCGCGGCCGGGCCGTCGAGCACCTCGGCGTCCTCGGCTTTCCGCAGGACTCGGTGCGCCCAGGCGGGCTTCGAACGCCGGTGACCGTCGCGCTTCGGATCCATACCGCCCGGGCTACCCCGCCGCGCGCCGGTCAACCGGTGTTTCGGCGGCGCGTCAGCGGGAAGCCCGGGGAACATGACCGAACCGGACCAGAGCTACGACCCGCCGCAGGACACCGGCGAGCCGGACGCCGTCGAGACGGACCCGGCGGCCTTGAACAGCGCCGAGGACCTCGACGAAGACCGCCTCCGCACCGACCCGCTCGAAGAGGGGATGGACCCGCCGGAGCACTGGTCGGGCGTGACGAAGTACGGGATGACGCCGTGGGAGCAGGCCCACCCGCGGGGCCTGGGCGACCGGATCGGGGAGGAGCGCCCGGACCCGGCAGCCGAAGTGCCGACGGGCATCGACAGCCGGGCGGGCGGGGGAACGGACGAGGACACGGGCGAGTCCCCCGAGCAGCCTGTCCAGCTGGCCCCCGTGGACGGGGACGGGCCACCGGTGGACACCGAGCCGGACGAGGTGGGCGTGGACGCGGGCTCGGCCCCGGCCGCAGGACCGGAACAGGCGGCACTGCACGTCGAGGGCGAACGGCGGTGACCGAGCGCGCCGGGGTGCGGCGTAGCCGCCGAACGGGGGTGTCCGGCACCGCCCGTTGCTGATAAGTCTCTGCGCGTGACCATGGACACGATCGACCTGCACAGCATCAACTCCTGGGAAGTGTCCTTCCTGTGCGAGGAGGTCGGCGCCTATTTCGCCCACGGCGTCGAGCTCGCCCCCGGCGCGACCGTGCTCGACGTCGGCGCCAACGTCGGCGTCTTCTCCGCGGCCGTGTACGAACGGCTGGACGGCGACGTGCGGATCTTCGCCTTCGAGCCCCTCCCGCCCCTCCACGCGACGCTGGAGCGCAACGGCCGCGACTTCTTCGGCGGCCGGCTGACCGCGTTGCCCTACGGGCTCGCGGCCGCCGAAGACGAGCTCGACTTCAGCTACTTCCCGGCGGCGACCATCTTCTCCTCGTCGCTGCGGGACGCGGAGAACATCGAGTCCGAGCGGCGGCGCGTCACCGCCAGCGTCGTCGAGATGATCCGGCGGGGCGGGCTCGGCCCCGGGCCGCGTCGCGTGCCCGCGCCGATCCTGCGGGGGATCGTCGGACGGCAGCTGCGGGCGATGCGGGAACTCGAAACCCACCGCGTCCGCGTCCGGCCGCTGTCGGCGGTGCTCGACGAGCAGGCCATCGAGCGCGTCGACCTGCTCAAGGTCGACGTCGAAGGCGCCGAACTCGACGTCCTGCGAGGGCTCGAAGACCGGCACTGGCCCCTGGTCCGGCAGGCCGTCGTCGAGGTCGAAGGGTGGCGGCGCCACCGCGACACCGTCCGCGAAGTCTTCACCACGCGCGGGTTCACGGTCGAGGCCGTGCAGGACCCCGTCCAGGAGGCCGCCGACATCGGGATGGTGTTCGCGATCCGCTAGATTGGCGGACCCGCACCTCTCCGGGGGTGCTTCGTCGCGGCAACACGCGAACCGGCGGCCGGGAGCGCAGCAGACGCCTCAGCCGCG
This sequence comes from Amycolatopsis sp. NPDC005003, assembly GCF_053600695.1. Lineage (NCBI taxonomy): Bacteria > Bacillati > Actinomycetota > Actinomycetes > Pseudonocardiales > Pseudonocardiaceae > Amycolatopsis > Amycolatopsis sp. NPDC005003. Next base: position 105,283 of record NZ_JBSGAI010000038.1, read on the forward strand.
GCAGAAGCAGGTCTGCCGCGGCTGAGAAGAAAAAGAATGTCCTCGCCGGACGGCAGGCTCTGGGATGGCCACGGCTCCCGCTGTCTCCTCGGCTTCTGGAGGTGGGCCGCGGGGTGGTCATCCCGTCGCCTGATTGAGGCCTATCACTTTGAGCCGGGCCCGCAAGCCTGCGTCGTCTGGTCCCGTTGCGCTGTGGGTTGCGGGCCCGGCTCAAAGTGATTTGACGGCCTCAGGCGACGGGATGACCACCCAGCTCCGTCATTTGAAGACATCGCCCGGCCACCAACCGAGTCACGTACTACTCGTCTGGCGCTGGTACTCGAGCCAGTCGAGGTTGATCGCGCCGGTGTCGCCCGGGGCGTAGGACAGGGTCACCACCGGGGCGCGGCCGGTGAGGGGGACGTCGGCGAAGGTCGTGGTGCCCCAGGCGTCCCAGCTGTCGGCGACCTTCGGGAAGCCGACCTGCCGCACCGGCTGCCCGTCCACCGACAGCGTCATTGTCCGGGTGTCGTTGTTGGCGTTGGCGTACCGCACGGTGATCGTGGCGCGTTCCGGCGCCGTCGTGGTGCGGTGCAGGGTGAAGGACGTCGACGCGCCCTGTGCCCAGAGACCGTCCAGGAACGCGCGGCCCGAATACCCGGTGTGGTTCACGTTCGCCTTCACGCCGCCGGTGTTGCGGGCGTCCTCGGCTTCGAGGTGCGCCGGGTCGGGGCAGCCGCTCAGCGCGGGCGTGCCTGCGGTGTCGGCGCAGCCGTCCTGGGCGTCGGCCACGCCGTCGCCGTCCCGGTCGGCGGCGGGCGCTCCGGTCAAGGTGACGTCGATCGTGTGGCCGCCGGTGAGCGTGTCCGGGATGGCGGCCGGGGCCGGCTGACCGTCCACCAGGAACGATCGGATCGCGCTGCCCGCGCCGTGCAGGGCGACGGTGAGGGTCGCGCCGCGGTAGTGCAGGTTCCGCAGGGTGACGTCGCCCCACCCCGCCGGGAGGCGGGGTGCGAACGACAGCCCCCGGTCCGTGGCCGTCAGCCCGAACAGGCCGGTGTGGACCATGTCGAGGAACGCCGTGGCCGACCAGGTCTGGTCGGGTTCGGAACCCCAGTGGAACTTCACCGTGTCGCCCAGCCGCTGCCAGCCGCCGTCGACGACCCCCGTTGTCCCGTGGTGGATCTCCCAGAAGCCGCTGTTGCCGTCGGCGAGCTTGGCCAGGCGCGCGGTTTCCGACGCGAACGCGTTCAGCGCGCCCTGCCCGGCCAGCGCTTTCGCCCACAGGCCCTGGACGAGCGGCCAGACGATGGCGTTGTGCCGTCCGGGTTGCGCGTCGCTGTAGCGCGCCCAGTTCGGGAACGTGTCGGGCATGCCCCAGGGCAGCTCCCGGGCGTTGCCGAGGATCGAACGCGCCTGCGCCGGGTTCGCGATGCCGAAGATCAGGGCGAACGCCAGCCCGGTGCCTTCCTGGAAGGCGCCGCGGGAGCCGTCGGCGAGCAGCTGGTAGTCGTACAGGCCGGTGGCGGGGTTCCAGAAGCGCTGGTTGATCGCGGTCCGCAGCGCCGCGGCCTTGCTCCGGTACCCGGCGGCCTCCGGCGCCGGCCGGCCCAGCTTCGCGGCCATGTCCGCGGCGTTGACGTAGGCGGCGTAGTAGAGCTCGTTCGTGCTGAGGTACATCCCGCTCGCCACCCCGGGCCACGGCATGCTGCCGGTGCTGACCGACTCGGTCGCGTCGGCGGGCGGCGCGGGGTAGCCGGCGATGCCGTCGTTGAAGAAGGAGGCGCCGGTGAAGAGGCCGTAGGTCGGGTTGAAACCGGCGGTCGTGGCGTGTTCGCGGATCGTCAGCGTGGTGGTCGCGGTCCGGTAGGCGTTCCGGAGGAACTCCCGGTCGCCGGTGACGAGGTAGTGGTGCCAGGCGGCCGTGACCCAGACCACCTGGTCCCACTGCTGGTCGTCCTGCTGCACGCGCAGGGTGCCGGCGGTGTCCTTGTCGACCACCGCCCACAGCGTGTTCTTCGCCAGGGCCGGGTCGAGCAGGCTGGTGGCGTTCCAGCTGTTGATCGAGGCGTCGCGCGTCCACGGCTGGGCGTAGCCGCCGCCCGCGCGGACGATGCCGGTCGCCGGGTCCAGCAGGCCGCTCCGGTCGTAGCGCGCGTCGTAACCGATCGTGTTGGTGTGCAAGAGGTTCTGCAGTGCGGCGGTGTACGCGGTGCCGAACAGGGCTTGGCTGTCCGGGTTCGCGAACGCCAGCGAAGGAGGTGCCGGGCTCGCGGTGGCCGGGGCCGCGCCGGCGAGCGCGCCGCACGCCGTCACCAGGGCCAGGAGCGTGGATCCGATCCGCTGCGGGAAGCCGTTCCTCATGCGCGTACCCCTTTCGGCGCCGGCCATTGCACCACGGAACGGCGGTGTCTCTCCGGATACGCCCGGATCCTGTCTGTTTCTGTCCGCCACCGCCGATGGCCGGGTATCCGGTCCGGAACGCCGCCCCGGTGGCAGAGCCCCGGGCCGCCGTTGCATACTGCTGGAATGGCGCGTAGGAACCCGGAGACCGCACGGTGAGTCCCCGCGAAGGGCCCTCACGCCCGAAATTCGGCCGGATCGACCCGTTCTGCCTGATGGCGGTGCTGCCGGTGCTGCTCGTCGCCGGGATCCTCGGCGCGTTGATCCACGTGGCACTGGGGCTCGGCTTCGCCGCGTTCGCGGGCTTGATCCTCCTGTTCGACTCCTGGGTCAACCGGCCCCGCCCGGTCCCGGAGGCCGACCGGCCGGCCCGGGCGCCCCGCCCGGCGGGCCCCGGCGCGGGGGGCGGGCGGCGGGCGGCGGGGCGGGGCGGGCGCCCGCGGGAGCCAACCACGGAGAGCCCCCGACCGCGCGCGCGCAGCGCGCCCC